>NZ_JAHLQZ010000368.1:0-1647 GCF_018919505.1 Citrobacter sp. S55_ASV_140 | reverse complement strand
GTTGATACTCTGGGTCATCTTTTAGCTCTTTGCCTTTATTAAAGGTCGCTAAGGCCCCCATCGCGACACCCACTAACGTAGCGGGAACGCAGATCATCATAATTGTAGAAATGGATATCCCTAACGGGGCCATTAAACCAATCATTGCCGCCATCGCCGCCGATATTGGACTGGCTGTGATAGCCTGCTGCGATGCAATAACAGAAATGGATAATGGCCGCTCAGGACGGATCCCCGAATCACGGGCGACTTCAGAAATAACCGGTAATAAACTATAAACAACATGCCCCGTTCCGGACATAAAAGTGAAGATATAGCAAATAAAAGGCGCCAGCAGCGTAATATAACGAGGATGACGGCGCAGAATTTTCTCTGCCAGTTTAACCAGTAAATCCAGACCACCGGCGGCTTGTAATGATGAGGCAGCTAAAACAACCGAAAGAATAATAAGAATAACGTCAATCGGCGGTGTGGATGGGGTCAGGCCAAAAACAAATACCATGACGCCAACACCGAGTCCCCCGACCATGCCTAAAAACACACCGCCAATCCTGGCGCCAACCATTAAGGCTAAAAGAATAAAACACAATTCCGTCCAAAACATACTTCCTCCTGGCTTATCTGGAGTGAATGTTGGGTTACATGAGTGGAACAGCGTTAACAGGGTTAATACGGTTTACCAAAACCGAATGCACCGTAATCAGACAAAACATTCGCTGCAGATTTACCACCAGCCTGCATGGCGCACAGCACCCTTTCTCGATCGGGCTCAGCTGTACCTGATTGGATAATGGAGAGCATAAATCCGGTTAAAAACGCATCACCTGCCCCCAGGGTATCTACTGGCTCAATATATTTCGGCGTCCAGTCAAGAAAACCACCAGCGGAAAAATAATAAACACGTTCATGCCCGCAGGTTGCAATAATATGTCGACAACCGTATTGGTAAAGCTTATTTATTTTTTCTTTGGTTTCATCTGGTGAGATGCCACTACAGGAAATGAAGCCATAATCTACCCATGGGCATACTCTTGCGAAATAATCATCGGTGCCACGTCCAGAAAAATCGAATGATATCATGATATTTTTCTGTTTTATTTTTTCCAGCTCACTTTCAAGATAACCATTAATACTGGTGTGAACTAAGTCAAAACTGGCAATGTATCGCAGATCATCCACCGTCAGCATGAAGGGATGTTCGCGTAAAACACCATTTTTATTACTGGTGACAAACTCACGATCGCCATTATTGAGGCGAATACAGGCGTAACCGTTCTCCCCCTCATAATGCCGACTATGGGTAATATCTATCTGTAACTTATGCAATACATCTTGTATATGTTTTGCCGCGTCATCATTCCCAAACGCCCCCATGAAGGCGCTTGAAGCACCGGCTTGCTTTGCGTAGACGGAAAAATTTAAGGCATTGCCACCTGGATACATCATTCCAGAATGAAGGTATTTATCGACGACATTGTCACCTATACCTATTACGCGAATACTCATAATAATACCCTGCTCTATAAAATCTTAAAAAGCGTCCCTGCTTTTACCTTAATCCTTTAGTAATCAGTATGCTACTTTCCACATATAGCGACGTGTAGTGAGCGGATGCTGGCGAGCTTCAGCAAGCGCTCGGTTGTAGAC
>NZ_JAHLQZ010000367.1:0-1699 GCF_018919505.1 Citrobacter sp. S55_ASV_140 | reverse complement strand
CTATCGTCCGGAAGCATGGCTCGGTTATAACATTCATGACTGGATGTTTGAGCTTAACGGTATTTATAAAATTGCCGATAGCGAAGATTTATATAACAACCGAAAAGACGATTATGAATATAACTTCCGTGTAGCTTATAAAATAGGTTCCTGGATTCCATTTGTTGAGGTGGGTAACGTTTCCTCCGGTTATAACACCACCACCACAGACGATCGCCAGACTCGTTATCGTGTCGGTCTCGGTTATAACTTCTGACCGTTAATACTCTTCATAGCGGTTTATTACGCCGAGCATCGGTATATCCATATAGTTTGCGTGAATAATGAGTCTAAGGAGTTGATATCATGTCTAATGATGGAACTATAATCGGAAGTAATCAAAGTATTGCTGTCAGGCCTTTCGGATTAAGAGATAAATTTGGTTATTTGTGTGGCGACCTCGGAACCTGTTTTATTCTTGGACTGGTGAACAGTTTTTTAATGATTTATTACACCAACGTACTCGGTATTTCCGGGGTTATTGTCGGCTCGCTCTATTTTGTGACCAAACTCTTTGATGCGTTTGTCGATGTTGGCGTAGGGCGCTTATGTGATACCTCTAAACTAACGGTACATGGACGGTTTAACCCGTGGGTGCGACGTATGAAATATCCGTTTTGCATCATTGCGGTCGTCCTGTTCCTGCCATTTGTGAATGATTTCTCTTATACGGCGAAAATTATCTACATCTGCGGCTCCTATTTTATCTACGGTTCGTTGTTATCGACGGTCAGTATCCCGTATGGCGCCATGTCTGCGGCGATTAGCTCGAACCCGGAAGATCGTGTTTCGCTCTCAACCTGGCGCAGCGTTGGGTCTGCCATCGGCGGTGGGGTAACCGGCTTTTTTATTCCCATTCTGATGTACACCACCCTGGTGGACGGAAGCCAGGTGATTTCCGGACAGCATTTCTTCTGGATTGCCATGGGTTGCGCAGTACTGGGTTTTCTCTTTTTAACCCTGACCTGTCAGTTAACGACAGAACGCGTACGTGTGGAAAGAAAAGAGAGCATGCCCGTGTCGGTACTGCTGAAGGGGCTATTACGTAATAAGGCGCTGATTGTTTTGGTTGTGGTGGATCTGCTGATCGTGATTAATCAGGGGTTGTCCGGGACCAATATGACCTACCTGTTTAATGACTATTTCCATAACAAAGAGGCCATGTCCGTTGCATTGCTGTTTACCTTTGGCTCTCTGGTTTTGCTGGCGCCATCGGCATCCTGGCTCACGAAGCGGTTTGGTAAAAAAGAAGCAAGTGTAGGCGCGTTGCTCTTTGCGGTAGCGATGTATCTGATTATGTACTTCGTCCACATTACCGACGCGAAAGTCTATTTGGTTTTCCTGTTTCTGGCGACGCTGGGGGCGGGGTTATTCAACCTGATGATATGGGCGTTTATGACCGATGTTTGTGATTATCACCAGTATGTCACTGGCGATCGTGAGGATGGTACCGTTTATGGCGTGAACTTCTTCGCCCGCAAGGTTGGTCAGGCGTGCGCCGGGGCTATTGGCGGCTTTATGCTGGCCATCATTGGTTATCAATCTTCCTCAACGGGTGGGGCTGTGCAAACCAGCATCGTGCAGGAAAATATTTATACGATGGCGAATCTCTTGCCGGCTTTGTGCCTGTTTTTGGCGGCGGTCATTCTGATTTATTGCT
>NZ_JAHLQZ010000366.1:0-1702 GCF_018919505.1 Citrobacter sp. S55_ASV_140 | reverse complement strand
GTAATAATATGCTGCAGCAGCCGCACGACGCTTTCCCGATAACGTTGATGCAAAGCTTCTTCGAGCGTTATTTTGCTAAGTAGCGTCGTATTATTTCCGGCGCATTGTAATGCCGCTAAAAAATCCCCACGATATTTCTCCAGCGGATGTCCTGGGATTAATAAAATGGCACTTAAGCCCACTAAATAATCATCGGATGATGGCGTCAGGCCAATTCCCAGACCAATTAAATGGCTGGCCGCTGTTGAAATATTTACTCCCGTATATAGCGCCGCTATTAGTGTCTGTCGGCGGTTGAGTAATTGACGGGTGATTTCCTGATAAAACGGGTTGTCCCCCTGATACAAAAATAATGTGTCGTCGCTGCTTAACTGTTGGCGGATTACCTCTTCCCAGCGCTGCCAGTGGACTACGGCGAGGGTGACTGCATCTGGTGCCCACTGTGGTATGCGCCACGGCAGGCAACCAGAGGTCTCTATCCATTTATCTTTGCCAACGGCTATCCCCGACTCGGTAAATCTGACCTGCTCACCGGGGAGAAACAGGTTCGCGCAATGCGTCAGCGCCAGTCGACAGCTATTAGGCGCGTTATCACAACCTTCACTCAGCAACGTCAACAGTCGCTGCTGGTCAGGTATCAACAGGTTCACCGCGCGGGAAAAAACCTGTTCAACTTGCCCCGTCCCCCGGAAAGCGAGAAACGCGCTATCTGCGGTTAGCGCCTGTACGCATCGCCGTGATGGCGTAGCGATAGCGGCGCTCCTCTGTCAGGCTCCGGCGGCAATCAGCAGCTCGGCAATTTCGTGATAACCTTTCTCCCGCGCCAGTTCCAGCGGGGTTTTACCGTATTTATCCGTCATATGTGGGTTTGCGCCATGGTCAAGTAGCAGCTTGACGATCTCTTGCTGCTTCGCGCCGCCATCATTAAGCACAATGGCTTCCAGAAGCGGCGTCCAGCCCACGAAGTTGGTATGGTTGACATTGATATCGGTAAGCAGCAGCAGCTCGCGCACGATCTCCAAATGACCTTTTTCACTGGCTGGCGTAATGCCTACGCCGCCAAAACGACTCAGGCAGTTAAGGTCGGGGTTAGCAGGTAATACGGTACGCAGCAGCGTTAAATCGTTCGTCAGGCAGCTAATCAGGAAAGGATTAAAACAGGTTTGGTCCTGTTTATTAATATCGGCACCGGCGGCAATCAATAAAGAAACACAGTCATAATGCTTATTCAGGCTGGCAATAATAATGGCGGTACGTCCCTGGCGGTTCGTGGCATTAATATCCACATTTTTTGCCAGACAGGATTTTAATCCATCGGCATTACCTTGTTCTGCCGCCAGCAGAAATTCAGTAATGAGTTCTTTCTCTGACATAATTGCTCTCCTGCAGTTTTTTAGACTTTCTAAATATCCGATAAGCTGAGAATAGCAACAGAGTGTAGAGAATAACATCCGCTTAAATTTCATTCATCGTAAGCGCGTCAATTATTGAATAAAATTTAACAATGAGAGCAAAGCGTGCTGTAGTGCAATCTTTCCCTTATGGCTGGGGCGTTTTTTGCCACTCATGAATAGTCGGGTAAATCAAGCGGTATGCTGCGCGGATAGCGGCCTGCAATTAATATGCAGAAGTGTGATTGCCTTCAAATCAAATGTAAAACTAGTGTTAAATTCTGTTCAAAACTGATTGCTCTGTATAAGGA
>NZ_JAHLQZ010000365.1:0-1727 GCF_018919505.1 Citrobacter sp. S55_ASV_140 | reverse complement strand
TCCAGGTACTGTACAGCCTTTGTTTCCCGGGAGCGGTTATGGCGTCTGTATAGCCTTACACGTGTAAATTTATGGTTAAAATAATGTATTGAAAATCAGGACATAACCGCGTTTGTCTGATACTGTCCTTACCTCACCTCATCCCTTAATCCCGGACTGTCCATGCTCACGACCATTATTTACCGTAGCCATCTACGTGATGACGCCCCCCTCTGTGCGATTGAGGATATGGTGATGGCCGCAAATCTGAAAAACAGGCGCTCTGATGTTACAGGGATCTTGCTCTTTAACGGTCAGCATTTTTTCCAGCTGCTTGAAGGCCCAGAAGAGCAGGTGAAGGAGATTTATCGTTGTATCTGTAACGACTCACGGCACTACAATATTGTCGAGCTGATGTGCGATTATGCCCCTGCGCGCCGGTTCGGGAAGGTCGGGATGGAGTTATTTGATTTGCAAAAACATGAACGGGCTGAGGTCTTACAAGCTGTACTGAATCAGGGGACGTCAAAATTCCAGCTCACCTATGATGACCGGGCATTGCAGTTTTTCCGGACATTCGTACTGGCAACAGAAAAATCGACTTATTTTGAAATCCCTGCTGCCGATTTCTGGGATTTTATTACCGATAAAAGTTGTACAACCCTTAATGAAGCAGAGCTCGCGTCAAATACCGACTACACCTTTGCCTTTCAACCAATTATCGACCCTATGTCACAACGCGTTATCGCTCTGGAAGCGCTTATTCGTGGTAAAGATGGGGAAACTCCGGCAGCGTACTTTGACAAATTAAGCACGGAAGAGATGTACACAGCGGATCTGGAAAGTAAAAAGACGGCATTTGCCATGGCCAGCGCTCTGAATCTTGGTGAAAAAATGTTGTCAGTCAATCTGTTACCCATGACGCTGGTGAACAGACCCGACGCTGTTAACTTTCTGATTCATGAAATAGCCGCAAATGGACTGGTCCCTGAACAAATCATCGTGGAATTTACCGAGAGCGAAGTCATCTCCCGCTTTGATGCTTTTGCACAGGCGGTAAAATCACTTAAAGCGGCAGGGATTTGTGTGGCAGTTGATCATTTTGGCGCGGGTTATGCTGGGCTTTTACTTCTGTCTCGTTTCCAGCCGGACAGAATAAAGATCAGTCGAGAACTCATTGCTGATGTCCATAAAAGTGGCCCAAGACAGGCTATCATTCAGGCGATCATTAAATGCTGTACTTCACTTGAGATTCAGCTTTCAGCCGTTGGCATTGAAAAACCCGAAGAATGGATGTGGCTTGAATCCGCTGGGATCGAGCTTTTCCAGGGTAACTTATTTGCAGCAGCCTTGCTGAACGGTACCCCTTCTGTGGCATGGCCTGAGAGAAAATAAATAGCCACACAATAAATCATTGATATTCAATGGATTATGAAAATCATTTGTTACCTCCCCCCTTTTCTGAGGTTAAAGCCAGCAATATTCTCACGCGTGATAGTAAAGTAAATCTTAATTTTGCTAGAATGCTCTGTATGTTTTGTACAATTAGATGCATGTTGTACAAAGTGACAGGAACCGCATATCGGTGACGGAGAATCAGGAGTGTTTGGGGGAACTATGGCTTATTACAGCATCGGCGACGTCGCAGAACGTTGCGGGATAAATCCTGTAACCCTTCGGGCATGGCAACGACGCTACGGTTTACTCAAACCTCAACGAAGCGAAGGCGGACACCGACTCTTTGATGA
>NZ_JAHLQZ010000364.1:0-1760 GCF_018919505.1 Citrobacter sp. S55_ASV_140 | reverse complement strand
ATTTTAGCCCGGGTGCGGGATAAATGGATCTGCCCGGACTCGATAGGTTCACGCAGGGCATCCAACGTGCGTCGCTCAAACTCAGGTAATTCATCCAGAAATAGTATGCCGTTATGCGCCAGAGAGATCTCTCCCGGCGCAGGAATAGACCCGCCACCTACCATGGCGGTTAATGAAGCACTGTGATGCGGTGAGCGAAAGGGGCGCTGCTTCCACTGTTTTTGTATCGTAGTGGAATTGACCAGGCTGAGTATCGCAGCACTTTCTAGTGCCTCATCGTTGCTAAGCGGCGGGAGTAGTCCTCTGAGGCGACTGGCCAGCATGGTCTTTCCCGTCCCCGGAGGGCCGATAAGCAGCAGGTTGTGACCGCCAGCCGCAGTGAGCTCCAACCCGCGTTTGCCTTGTTCCTGACCGATGACATCGCTCAGATCATCGGCTAATGGCTCTGGCGTGAAGTCTGCAGATAACGGTCTGTCTAAATCATGCTTCCCTTCGAGAAATGCGCATACGGACTGTAGGTGATCGGCAATCAGACACCCTTCACCATGTATCAGTCCAACTTCAGCGGCATTCTCTTTTGCGACAATAATTCTCCTGCCTGCGCGTATTGCTTCGGTTGCGCTTGAAATCGCTCCTGGAACGCCGCGTAGCGTGCCTGTAAGCGCTAATTCGCCTACCAGCTCGTAGGTATCGAGATTATGGGCTGTAAGCTGCTCAGAAGCGGCCAGAAGCGCAACTGCGATAGGTAAATCATATCGCCCTCCTTCTTTGGGAAGATCGGCAGGAGCGAGGTTAATGGTTATCTTCTTCGCCGGGAATTCATACCCACTATTAATAATCGCACTGCGAACCCGATCGCGGGCCTCTTTCACCGTTGTTTCTGGCAATCCCACCATGGTTAAACCAGGTAGACCATTGCTGATATGTACCTCAATGGTAATGGCTGGCGCATTCACGCCAAGCGCGGCGCGTGTATGAACAATCGATAGTGACATAACCCCTCCTGATGAAGGCATTATGGGGTAATACATCACGGCAAAATTTAACTTGATCGCTGATTTTAGATGCTGATTCACGTATTTTTCTGCAAATTAAATCTTTTGCATGAAACCAGGGATAACGCTCGCAAACGTATTTATGAGGTGTTGTCGCGGGGGAGTGTGTGCTCAAGCATGACCTGAAACGTGAAATATTTTCATTTTTTAATTTTTTATATAAAAAACAAGGCTATTTATCAAAACCGTTACCGGGCTCAGAAAAACGAATAAAAAAAATTCTTGTGTTATTTGCAAATTCTATGGTAACTCTTTAGGTATTCCTTCGAACAAGATGCAAGAAAATATAAAAATGACAGCCCTTCTACGAGTGATTAGCCTGGTCGTGATTAGCGTGGTGGTGATTATTATCCCACCGTGCGGGGCTGCACTTGGACGAGGAAAGGCTTAGAAAACAAGCCTTAACGAACTAAGACCCCCGCACCGAAAGGTCCGGGGGTTTTTTTTGACCTTAAAAACATACACGAGGAGCAGAAAGTGAACGGTAGCATAAAATTCTGTTTCTCAAGATTTACGGCGGGGATGTAACTATGAATGGGGCACAGTGGGTGGTACATGCGTTGCGTGCACAAGGGGTTCAAACCGTCTTTGGTTATCCCGGTGGCGCAATTATGCCGGTTTATGATGCGTTATATGACGGCGGCGTAGAACACCTGTTGTGTCGACATGAGCAGGGCGCGGCGATGGCGGCGATTGGTTATGCTC
>NZ_JAHLQZ010000363.1:0-1805 GCF_018919505.1 Citrobacter sp. S55_ASV_140 | reverse complement strand
GTTTTGACCGTTGTTCACCAGCATGGTGTCATTATGCGCATAGGCAGTGATGTAATCCTCACTGTGCTTAATCATGATGAGGTTGCCATAGCCCCGCAGTTGATTGCCGACATAGACCACTTTCCCGGCTCCGGCCGCATAAATCGGCGTACCGCGCGCAGCAGAAATATCAATGCCCTTATTACCGCCGTCCGCCGTGGAATAAGGCAGAATAACCTTACCGCTGGCAGGCCACTGCCAGCAGCGTTGTCCTACCGGCGGCCAGGACGACTGAGGTACAGAAGAAGACGGTCTGACGGCAGCCGTTTTGGTAGAAGATTTGCTCGAGGATTTCGCGGTTGCTTTACGCGCTGTTGTACTGGTTTTCGCATCACCGTTAAGCTTCAGCTTTTGCCCCACCTCAATGGTATAAGGGGGGGAAATGTTGTTCAGACGGGCGAGATCCCGAACGCTGGTGCCAGTAGAGCGTGAAATGGCGTACAGCGTATCACCGCGCTTCACAGTATACGTGGAACCGGAATCAGATGAACTGGAACACCCTGCCAGGATCAGGCTGCTCACCAACATTATCGTGATATAAAAACGTTTATTCATCAGCCATTCTGCACTCAACACAACGTTTACCTCGAAATCAGAGGTCATTATCATACCAGCCAGCCGGACGATCCCCAATCGCTACGCTTCAATCGGTAGGGTTAAACGGATATCCCTGTGCGATAATATCCATTAACGCGGGTAGATAAGGCATAGAGGGTAATTTCACCAGCGCAGGATAAAATATTTGTGGCGAAGGAAAAACGTCTACCACGTAACATTGGCTAAGTTTATCAGCATCGACTTCCGAAGACGGTAATAACGTCGCAGCCTCAAGGCCGGACTCCAGCCAGTCGAGAATGACCCCCGGTTGCGTAATATGCATGATCACTTTTGCGCTTACTCCGGATTTACGAAACAGATCCATCAGCATCTCGTAAGTCCCTGAATCCTTTGCCCGATGTAGCAACACCAACGGCATCTCCGCCAGCGCAGTGTAGTTATAGGGGTTTGCAGGAGGGCCCGGCAGGCATTTTTTATTAATTACCGCCACCAGCTTAATCGGATCAAACGACACATAATCAAAGCCTTCACTACGATAGGGACGCTGTATTAAAGCAATATCGATTCCCCCTTCCGTTAATAATGTTTCAAGATGGCTGGAGTCGGTAACAGAAATATTGATCGCCGTATCCGGATTACGTCGGTAAAGTTCCATCAACAGTGCTTTAAAATAGTTCTGGTAGAGATGAGTTAAACCTATTCTTAATTCGGCTCTGTTTTTTTGTGCAATATCTGTCGTTTCCCTGGCGATATCCTCCACCTGACGTAATATTTCACATCCTTTGCGATAGAGAAAAAAACCGGCCTCCGTGGGTTCAATACGATTTCCACGGCGAACAAAGAGCGAGACCTGAAGTTCTTCTTCCAGCTCCTGAATCCGCTTGCTGAGGGGGGGTTGCGCCATGTTCAACGATTTCGCCGCCTGGCTGACCGACCCTTGTTCCACCACCCGACAAAAATACCGTAAGCGCTTTAAATCCATCATCATCACCCGTGGTTTAACGTATCGCCAGTATCACACTTACCCAAAAAAATAAAAAGCCAGCCCGCTACATCTCATGTTAATTAATCATTATTTAACAGGTCATTAAAATAAACTTTTTTGATCTACTAACTATCCGGTAAACGGTATTTGTGTAAAAGCGCCACGGAAAATATTGTGCAGACAACGAAACATCTTTCCGAAGGAACCATCCCATGGCAAATAC
>NZ_JAHLQZ010000362.1:0-1847 GCF_018919505.1 Citrobacter sp. S55_ASV_140 | reverse complement strand
CGACCATAAGCTGCCGCGTGGATTCCTTGACGCATCGCATGAATCGATCGAAACGGTCAATGACACCGTACTGCTTCGCGTAGGTAAACGCGATTATCGCAAGGAAGATGGCATTCACGTGCAAACTATCCGCGACCAGATTATTGAAGTCGACAGATCCGGTCGCGTTGTTGACGTATGGGATCTGACAAAAATTCTCGACCCGATGCGTGATGCCCTGCTGGGTGCACTGGACGCAGGCGCGGTATGCGTCAACGTCGACCTCGCGCACGCAGGCCAACAGGCGAAACTGGAGCCAGATACTCCCTATGGTGATGCCCTCGGCGTTGGTGCGGGTCGTAACTGGGCTCACGTCAACTCCATTGCCTATGACGCTAAAGATGACTCTATCATTATCTCTTCCCGCCATCAGGGGGTCGTAAAAATTGGTCGGGATAAACAGGTGAAGTGGATCCTGGCGCCATCTAAAGGCTGGAATAAAGCGCTGGCAAGCAAGCTGTTAAAACCGGTAGATGCTAAAGGCAACGTGCTAAAATGTGATGAAAATGGCAAGTGTGAAAATACTGATTTCGATTTTACCTACACCCAGCACACCGCATGGCTCTCCAGCAAAGGGACATTAACCATTTTTGATAACGGCGATGGTCGTGGACTCGAACAACCCGCTTTGCCGACGATGAAATACTCCCGTTTTGTCGAATATAAAATTGATGAGAAAAAAGGAACCGTCCAACAAATTTGGGAATACGGAAAAGAGCGCGGCTATGATTTTTATAGTCCTATCACTTCAGTTATCGAATATCAAAAAGATCGCGATACCATGTTTGGCTTTGGTGGATCGATTAATTTATTTGACGTTGGACAACCGACCATTGGCAAAATCAATGAAATTGACTACAAGACAAAAGAAGTCAAAGTTGAAATTGATGTCCTTTCCGATAAACCGAACCAAACACACTACCGTGCATTACTGGTCCACCCACAACAAATGTTTAAATAATCACGTTAGATTAAGGATTAATTATGTCGTCTAAATGGATCACTTCATTATTTAAAAGCGTGGTATTAACCGCCGTACTTGCCTCATCGTTTGCAGCATCGGCTTTTACCGAGGGCACTGACTATATGGTGCTGGAGAAACCGATTCCTAATGCGGATAAGACGTTAATCAAAGTATTCAGCTACGCCTGTCCGTTCTGCTACAAATACGATAAAGCCGTAACGGCTCCCGTGTCAGAAAAAGTAGCCGACGTGGTTACCTTCACACCGTTTCATCTGGAAACCAAAGGGGAATACGGCAAACAGGCCAGTGAGGTATTTGCGGTAATGATCAATAAGGATCAGGCAGCAGGAATTTCATTGTTTGACGCCAAATCTCAGTTCAAAAAAGCCAAGTTCGCCTATTACGCAGCCTACCACGACAAGAAAGAGCGCTGGTCAGACGGTAAAGATCCTGCCTCATTCATTAAGACGGGGCTGGATGCTGCGGGTATGAGTCAGGCGGATTTTGAAACCGCATTGAAGGACCCCGCCGTCCAGCAAACGCTGGAGAAATGGAAAGCGGCATATGATGTCGCCAAAATTCAGGGCGTACCGGCTTATGTCGTCAACGGCAAATACCTGATCTACACCAAAAACATCAAATCCATTGATTCTATGGCTGAGCTTGTCAGAGAGCTGGCGGCAAAATAAACAGGGACCCGGCTATGGCTTTCATTAAAGGACTGTGGCGAGACTTATGTATTGCACCGGTTGATACCCTGGTGAGATGGCAGGAACGGCGCTTTCTGTGGTTACTGATGGCTTGCGCAATGGGTGGGTTAATTATTCTGGCGCACTCTTTCTTC
>NZ_JAHLQZ010000361.1:0-1886 GCF_018919505.1 Citrobacter sp. S55_ASV_140 | reverse complement strand
GGAAAATATTTATACGATGGCGAATCTCTTGCCGGCTTTGTGCCTGTTTTTGGCGGCGGTCATTCTGATTTATTGCTATCCATTGAACCGTAAAGAAACGCTCAAAATGGAAAAAACATTGAATAAAATCAATGGGATTAGTAAGTAATGTTGTGAAAGATGGCGGGAACAATCCCGCCTTCTTTCATCTTTCTCTAACGATCAGTATTCCCAAGTTTCCGGGTTGATACCCAGTTCACGCATGATTACCTTTGCTTCTTCCGGGATTTCATCACTGCGTTCTTTACGCAGGTCGTCATCGTTGGGTAGTGGTTGCCCGGTAAAAGCATGCAGAAACGCTTCACACAGCAGTTCGCTGTTGGTGGCGTGGCGCAGGTTGTTCACCTGACGACGCGTGCGTTCATCGGTAAGGATTTTTAACACCTTCAGAGGAATGGAAACCGTAATTTTTTTTACTTGCTCACTCTTCTTACCGTGCTCAGCGTATGGGCTGATATATTCGCCGCTCCATTCAGCCATGAGATACCTAATCCTCTTCGTCATTAATATTGAGGCCAGAACCTGAGCCCGGACCATAATTGCGCGTAGTTTATCGTAGTGGCGCGGCCCTGACACGAAGTAAGCCGACGCGGATGTACGCTAATGCATATAATTTTAACGGCTATTTGCGGTTTGCTCAATCTATACGCAAAGAAGTTTAGATGTCCAGATGTATTGACGGCTATCGTAACTATGATTAATCTGGTGCCTGACTTTTCACCGACTCAGCCAGGATCTCCTCTCTATGACGCGTAAACAGGCCACCATCGCAGTGCGTAGCGGATTAAATGACGACGAACAGTACGGTTGCGTTGTCCCGCCGATTCACCTCTCCAGTACCTATAACTTTACCGGCTTTAATGAGCCTCGCGCCCATGACTATTCACGCCGCGGTAACCCGACGCGCGATGTGGTTCAGCGCGCGTTGGCAGAACTGGAAGGTGGCGCGGGTGCGGTACTAACCAATACCGGCATGTCGGCGATTCATCTGGTGACGACGGTATTCCTGAAACCTGGCGATCTGCTGGTCGCGCCGCACGACTGTTACGGCGGCAGCTATCGCCTGTTTGACAGTCTGGCAAAGCGAGGCTGTTATCGCGTACTGTTTGTTGATCAAGGTGATGAGCGGGCGTTGCAGGCGGCGCTGGCGGAAAAACCGAAGCTGGTGCTGGTAGAAAGCCCAAGCAACCCGCTACTACGCGTGGTGGATATTGCGAAAATCTGTCAATTGGCGCGTGAAGCTGGTGCAGTCAGCGTGGTAGACAACACTTTTTTAAGCCCGGCACTGCAAAATCCACTGGCATTGGGCGCCGATCTGGTGTTGCATTCATGCACGAAATATTTAAACGGTCACTCAGACGTGGTGGCTGGTGTGGTGATAGCGAAAGATCCGGAAACGGTCACTGAACTGGCGTGGTGGGCGAATAATATTGGCGTGACCGGCGGCGCGTTTGATAGTTATCTGCTGTTGCGCGGCCTGCGTACTCTGTCACCGCGTATGGAGGTGGCGCAACGTAATGCTCAGGCGATTGTTGATTATCTGCAAACGCAGCCGCTGGTGAAAAAATTGTATCACCCATCATTGCCGAATAATCAAGGGCATGAGATTGCCGTGCGTCAGCAAAAAGGCTTTGGCGCGATGCTGAGTTTTGAACTGGATGGCGATGAGCAAACGCTGCGTCGCTTCCTTGGCGGGCTGTCATTGTTTACGCTGGCGGAATCGTTAGGAGGCGTTGAAAGTCTGATCTCCCACGCCGCAACCATGACACACGCGGGAATGGCGCCAGAAGCGCGCGCGGCGGCAGGGATTTCGGAAACGCTGCTGCGTATCTCCACCGGTATTGAAG
>NZ_JAHLQZ010000360.1:0-1891 GCF_018919505.1 Citrobacter sp. S55_ASV_140 | reverse complement strand
GCCTGAAAGAATCCGCCGAAAAACTCACGCTGGCGCAATACAGCCAGCAGTGCGGCGTGGCTGAAGCAGACATTAGCGCACTGGCCGACGCGTTTACCCGCCACGGACGTAAAGCGGCGGTAATCGCGCACGGCGGAATGATGGCAGGTAATGGATTTTATAACGCCTGGTCGGTAATGATGCTCAATGCGCTGATTGGCAACCTGAGTCTTGAAGGCGGCGTGTTTGTCGGCGGCGGCAAGTTCAATGGTGCCACCGATGGACCACGCTACAACATGGACAGTTTCACCGGGAAGATTAAACCAAAGGGATTAAGCATCGCACGCAGTAAAACCGCGTATGAGTCTTCCGAAGAGTACCGCAATAAAGTAGCCGCCGGACAATCGCCCTTCCCGGCAAAAGCCCCCTGGTATCCGTTTGTGGCAGGTCAACTTACTGAACTTCTTGTCTCGGCACTCGAAGGCTACCCTTATCCGCTAAAAGCCTGGATCTCTAACATGACCAACCCGTTTTACGGCATCGCAGGGTTGCGCGGCGTGGCGGAAGAAAAGCTTAAAGATCCTGCGCGTTTGCCGCTATTTATCGCCATTGATGCCTTTATGAACGAAACCACGGCGCTGGCAGATTACATCGTGCCGGATACCCATAACTTCGAAAGCTGGGGATTCAGCGCCCCGTGGGCGGGCGTCGCCAGCAAAGCTACCACCGCTCGCTGGCCCGTGGTCAGAGCCGCAACCAGCAGTACCGCTGACGGTCAACCGGCCTCAATGGAATCTTTCTGTATTGCGGTAGCAAAACGCATTGGTTTGCCTGGTTTTGGTGATAATGCGATTACCGACCCACAGGGCAATCAGTATCCGTTAAATCGTGCGGAAGATTATTATCTGCGCCTCGCCGCCAATATTGCGTTTATGGGTAAATCACCGGTCCCGGAGGCTCAGCCGGAAGACATTGCCTTGACCGGGGTGCAACGGATCATGCCGGTGATAACGCAAACGCTGAAAGCCGATGAAGCCAGCCGGGTGGCATTTGTGTATTCACGCGGCGGGCGTTTCGCCCCAGCCAGCAGTGGCCGGGTGGAGGATCGCGTCGGCAATGCGTGGGAAAAACCGCTGCAAATCTGGAATGCGAATGTCGCCGCGCACCGCCATGCGATTACCGGCGAGCGCTACAGCGGCTGCCCGGCCTGGTATCCTTCGCGCCTGTCAGACGGACGTGCGGTCGAGGAGTTGTTCCCGGAACAAGAATGGCCGCTGAAATTGATCTCCTTTAAATCCAATACCATGTCCAGCGCCACGGCGGTCATCCCGCGCCTGCATCATCTGAAGCCGGTTAATCTGGTGGCGCTCAACCCGCAGGATGGTAAGCGGTACGGCTTAGCACATGGCGATACGGTACGTATCACTACGCCTGGCGGTCAGGTACAGGCGCAAATAAGCCTGCTTCATGGTGTTATGCCGGGAGTTATCGCCATTGAACATGGCTATGGACATAAAGAAATGGGCGCGGCGCAGCATACGCTCGACGGCGAGCCGATGCCATTTGACGCGCAGATAAGGTCGGGAATTAATCTCAATGACTTGGGCTTTGCGGATCCTACCCGGCAGGTAACCAATACCTGGCTTGACTGGGTGTCGGGTGCGGCGGTACGCCAGGGGCTGCCAGCGAGAATTGAGCGCGTGTAACTCGCGCGTCCGGTGGCAACGCTAACGCATTTTATCCGGCCTATAACATCCTGTAGGCCGGATAAGGCAAAAAGCGGATCAGTTATTTACCGGGATCACCGCGCCTTTGTATTTAGTGCGGATCCAGTCCTGAATCTCTTTTGAATGCAGCACGTCTACCAGCGCCACAATATCCTTTTTCTTCTCATCGCCGCGATGTACGGTAA
>NZ_JAHLQZ010000035.1:0-32788 GCF_018919505.1 Citrobacter sp. S55_ASV_140 | reverse complement strand
CATAGGCTTCTCTCTCAATCACGTTAAGGGATGACGACCGTCCAACCATCAGGCTGGCGATCAAATGGGGCGAATACTCTCTTCGTCCAGGTCTGCATCGAAAAAACGACGCAGCGTCTGAATGTTATTATCCGCAATAATCGACTCTCGCGCCTGCGCGAGTTTCTCTTCATAAATGGCCTGACGCCACTCCAGCGGCGTGCGCACCGCAGGATTATCATCTTCAACGATGGTCAATTCAACCGTTGACCCCGTTAAGGTACTCAATGCTTCGGCCAGTTTTTGCTGCGCGCCGCTGGAATTAAGATGCCGTTGCGAGGAACGCAGGTGCAGGCAAACCACGTTGCCATTCTCTTCTTTCCAGGCATTAAGCGCCACCTGCTCCACCAGTTTAGGCAGCGAAAGCTGGCTCACCTGAGCAGCCCAGGGGTCGCGTTCAATGGCTTCTGCCGCCAGTTTTGCCGCCAGTTCCGGCGTTTTTTCATGCTCAAGCGCTTTTTTCAACGCTTTCGGCGTGGCAATGGCTTCTTTGACTTCGGCTACGGGATTGGTCGTTTTCCAGCGATACGCTTCCTTCTTCGCCGGCGCTTTTTCCAGCGCAGAGACGGCCGGACGCGCCTGAACACGCTCCGACACCGAGGCCAGTCTTTCCAGCGCAGCATTATTCACCGGCCGCGCGCGGGAAGCGGCTGCCGGTTCACTCTTTTTTGGTTTGGTTGCTCCCTGAGCGCGTTGCAGTTGGCTGCGCGCCGCCAGCACCTGGCTGGTGGCCTCGGAGAGCGGCACATTCTGTTGCTGTTGCGCTGGCGCAGGCTGCTGAGGTACTTGCGTCGGGGTCATCACCGCAGTCGGCGCGACGGGGGCAAACGACTGGCGCGGGACTTCAGGCTCCGGCAGTGGCATGCGCGGATGAAAAGCCAGCGCACGCAGTAGCGTCATTTCGACGCCCATTCGCCTGTCCGGCGCATACGGCAGTTCTTTGCGCCCGATTAACAGGGTTTGGTAGTAAAGCTGTATGTCAGTTGGCGGAACGATTCGCGCCAGTTCGCGCATACGCTGTTCAATGGCGGCCATATCGCTGCCGAGCGCGGCGGGCGAAAGCTGTACCATAGCAATGCGATGCAGCAAAGCCGACATCTCAACCAGCAGCGCTTCCCATTCAATACCCCGCGCGGCGGCGTCGTTCACCAACGTCATAACGCGTTCGCCGTCAGCCGCGACAACCGCTTCAACAAGCGAGAGCGCCTGGTCATCGTCCAATGTGCCGAGCATGGTGCTCACCGCGTCGGTCGACACCTGACCATCGCCGCTGGCGATCGCTTGATCGGTAAGACTCAGCGCATCGCGCAGGCTGCCGTCCGCGGCGCGAGCCAGCAGTTGCAACGCGCGTGGCTCATGGGAGATATGCTCTTGTTTGAGGATATGCTCAAGCTGATGGCGAATCTGTTCAACATCCAGCGCTTTAAGATGGAATTGCAGACAGCGCGACAGGATAGTCACCGGTAACTTCTGCGGATCGGTGGTCGCCAGCAGGAATTTAACGTGTGCAGGCGGCTCTTCGAGCGTTTTCAGCAAGGCGTTAAAGCTGTGGCGCGATAACATGTGCACTTCGTCGATCAAATAGACCTTAAAGCGACCGCGCGCAGGCGCGTACTGGACGTTATCCAGCAGGTCGCGGGTGTCTTCGACTTTAGTGCGTGAGGCGGCGTCGATTTCAATCAGATCGACAAAACGCCCCTGCTCGATTTCACGGCAGTTATCGCACACGCCGCACGGCGTGGCGGTGATGCCGGTTTCACAGTTTAGTCCCTTCGCCAGCAAACGGGCGATAGAGGTTTTCCCGACGCCACGGGTGCCGGAAAACAGATAAGCATGATGAATACGCCCTAACGACAAGCCGTTCGCCAGTGCCGTCAGCACATGTTCCTGGCCGACGACGTCAGCAAAGGTTTGGGGGCGCCATTTTCGGGCTAAGACCTGATAACTCATTGGCTGGCTCTGAAAGGCTGGAGGGTGGATTCACAGGAGGATAATGCTAACACAACCTCGCAGCGACGGCGAGGTTGTGTGTCTCGGTATTACTTCAGCCGAGATGAGATAGCCGACTTAGTGGCCCGGGAACGGAACCAGGCTATAACAGGTCAGCCCCTGTTTTTCCAGGCGCTGTTCGCCGCCCAGGTCAAACAGGTTAATGATAAAAGCAGCATCGGTCACTTCGCCACCCAGACGGCGGATCAGTTTCACGGTGGCTTCAATCGTGCCGCCGGTTGCCAGCAGGTCGTCCACAACCAGTACCTTATCGCCCGGTTTGATGGCATCAACGTGGATTTCCAGCTGATCGGTGCCGTATTCCAGCTCATAGCTCTCGGCGATCACTTCACGCGGAAGCTTGCGGGGTTTACGTACCGGAACAAAGCCGACGCCCAGACCCAATGCTACCGGCGCGCCAAACAGGAAGCCACGCGCTTCGGTGCCAACCACTTTAGTGAT
This sequence comes from Citrobacter sp. S55_ASV_140, assembly GCF_018919505.1. Lineage (NCBI taxonomy): Bacteria > Pseudomonadati > Pseudomonadota > Gammaproteobacteria > Enterobacterales > Enterobacteriaceae > Citrobacter > Citrobacter sp. S55_ASV_140. Next base: position 30,298 of record NZ_JAHLQZ010000035.1, on the reverse strand, counting down.
ACCCGCATTTTTGTAGCGTTCAACCAGCAATTCAATGCTGAGGGCGTAGGCTTTCGGGTCTTCCAGTAAACTGGTGACATCGCGAAAAAGAATGCCCGGTTTTGGGTAGTCGTGGATGCTTTTGATGCTATTTTTGAGAAACTCAAGCTGCTGTGCAGTCGCGGTCATAAGTTTGTGCCTGATTAATTCGGTATTACTTCACGGCGCACTATACACTTCATCCTCGACGTGTCTTGAATGATTTTGTGTCTATATTAAGGGCCAGGGTTACATTTGCTTAACCTTTGACCACCTGCGCCTGTGCTCGAAAACGGTCGAATTTACTGGCTGTGAGCGACAATTGCAACAGCGATTATTGCGCTTTATTGCTTTTGTTGTTTTTCATCAATCACCGGGATCCGCCACATAAAAATCAGTAAACAGGCGAGAATAACCAGCAGCAGGCCGCGTACCCACATCATATTGACCAGCCACAGTGAAATACCAAACGTAATCAATATCAGCAAAATAGCGCGCGGCTTTGCGCCCGGCGGCATCGCGCGGTGTTTTTGCCAATGGCGCAGATACCCGCCGAACCACGAACGATACAGCAGCCAATCGTGAAAACGCGGCGATGAGCGGGCAAAACACCAGGCAGCCAACAGGATAAATGGCGTCGTGGGCAATAGCGGCAATACCACGCCCAGCGTTCCTAATACTACCGCTAGCCAGCCAATGATGATTAGAATAATGCGTTGCATAATATGAGTACTTAACACAGAGAATCGCTACTTTAGCATAACAGTTCTCATTTTCATCGGAGTGTTGTCGTGAAAACCGTCATGCTGCTACAGACGCTCGAAAACCAGCTTAACCGCCTGCGCCAGCGTTGTGCCCCATTGGCGCATCATACAACGCTTAGCGCCCGCTTTGACAGGCATCTGTTTCATACTCGCAGCACGTTGCTGCAGGCGTGTCTGGATGAAGCAGAAGATAATCTCACGGCCCTACGCCGCGCGGTGGATCAGCAACAACTCCCCCAAATTAGCTGGCTTGCGGAACACCTTGCTTCACAGTTAGAGGCGATTTCACGCGAAACAGCCAGTTGGTCGCTCAGAGAGTGGGACTGCGCCTCTCCCGGCCTGGCGCGTTGGCAGCGCAAGCGGGTTCAACACCAGGAATTTGAACGCCGGCTGGTTGAAATGACGCGTGAACGCAAGGAGCGCCTGTCCCAGGCTACGGGTTTTGAAGAACAACAGAAATTGCATCGTGAAGTAGAAGCATTCGAAGCGCGACTGACGCGCTGTCGCCATGCGCTGGCAAGAATAGAAGCCGTGCTGGCGCGTTTAACCCGTTAATACCCGGAGAATTTATGTCATTAGAGAACGCCCCGGACGAGGTCAAACTGGCCGTCGATTTGATTGTTTTACTTGAAGAAAATCAGCTTCCAGCACGCACAGTGCTACGCGCGCTGGAGATCGTTATGCGCGATTATGAAAATAAGCTTAAAAGTGCGGAAGGCGCCTCGCAAACTGATTGATTGCCCTCTGGTCTGCCATTGGCTTCGGTGTCAGAGTCGTCGCAACATCACGACGATAACGGACAGATCATGGAACGGCTCCCCACCACGCCGCACGATGCGGTCTTTCGGCAAATGCTGACGCAAAAAGAGGTCGCCCGAGATTTTTTGCAGATCCATCTGCCTCGAGCGTTTCTCAATATATGCGATATGGAAACATTAACGCTGGAATCAGGCAGCTTTATTGAGGACGATTTACGCACCTGCTATTCAGATATCCTCTATTCCCTGCAAACAACACATGGACCCGGCTACGTTTATGCGCTGATTGAGCATCAGAGTACACCCGATAAATTAATGGCCTTTCGCCTGATGCGCTACGCTGTCGCTGCTATGCAGCATCACCTTAACGCCGGGCATAAAACCTTACCTCTGGTGGTACCTGTACTGTTTTATCATGGTACGGAAAGCCCGTGGCCCTATACTCTCAACTGGCATCAGTTGTTTAGCGAGCCACAGCTTGCGAAAGCGCTTTATGGCAATGAATTTGCGCTGGTAGACCTGACCATTATGCCAGATAATCAGATCATGCAGCATCAACGGGTAGCGATGCTGGAACTCCTGCAAAAACATATTCGGCAACGCGATCTGAGCGAGTTATTGGATCAACTCATTACGCTCTTAACGCAGGATCGCCTGACAGAATATCAGCTCGACGTTTTGATTAATTACATGCTGAAAGCAGGAAATACCACGGAACCCGGCGTACTTGTCCACCAACTGGCGCAGAGTGCGCCACAGTACAAGGAACAGCTGATGACAATTGCTGAATGGTTAGAAGAAAAAGGTAGAGCGGAAGGCATGCAGCAAGGGCTGGAAGAAGGTCGGCAGGCAGAAGCGCGTGATATCGCACAAAAAATGCTCGCCCGCGGCCTGGAACCGGATCTGATTACACACCTTACGGGCCTGACGCAGGAAGAACTGACAGCGCTGACTCACTAAATACAATCAGGGCGGCAAACTGGCCGCCCTGATTGCAACTTAACCTACCGAAGGCGTCGGATCATCACCTTTGATGATGTCACGCTTAACTTCGGTCACGGTGTCCCCTTTCGCATTATGCAGGTGCACTTCGAGCTGGTTAAAGGCGATATCAATGTCATTTTCACGACACAAACGATCGACCGCACGGTTAAGTTCGTCAACCGTATGGCTACGATCGCGCAGTTCACGCACGTATAAACGCAGCTCATGATCCAAGGTGCTGGCGCCGAAGGCGGTAAAGAACACCGCTGGTTCCGGATCGTGCATCACTTTCGGGTGTTCCATCGCAGCCTGCAACAGCACTTTCTTCACTTTCTCCAGATCCGAACCGTAGGCCACGCCAATGCGGATCACCAGACGCGTAGTGGTATCGGAAAGCGACCAGTTGATCAAACGCTCCGTCACAAAGGCTTTGTTCGGGATGATCACCTCTTTGCGATCAAAGTCGGTAATGGTGGTGGCACGAATACGGATCTTGCTGACCGTTCCCGAGAATGTTCCGATAGTCACGGTATCGCCGATGCGTACCGGGCGCTCAAACAGAATAATCAGACCGGAAACAAAGTTACCGAAAATCTCCTGTAAACCAAAACCAAGACCAACCGACAAGGCTGCGGCCAGCCACTGTAGTTTATCCCACGAGACGCCGAGCGAACCGAAGACCGTCATCGCACCGATGGCGATGATCGCATAGTTAAGAATGGTGGTGATCGCATACGACGCTCCCTGGCGCATCTTCAGTCGCGAGAGCACCAGCACTTCCAATAGTCCGGGTAAGTTGCGGATCAGCGCCCATGCGACCATTGACGCAATAATCGCAAACAGCAGGCTGCCCATGGTGACGCTTTTCACCACTGCGGCCCCCGCTTCTGTAGCGTTATAATGCCAGAGCGTAATGCTGTCGAGGTAACTGAACACGGTGATCAGATCGGACCAAATTGCCCAGAACAGAACACCAAACAAGGCAACCATCACCAGCATGGTGATACGTAAGGTTTGCTGGTTAACCTGCTCCAGCGCAATGGTCGGTTCTTCTTGCGGTTCTGCGCCTTCTGCCCCTTCTTTCACCAGGTTCTGACGACGCGCTAACGCACGACGCCAGGCGATACGCCGCGCCGCCACGCTCAACCCGCGGAGCACCGTCTGATACAACAGGTTCCAGACAATAACCAGATAAACCGTTTCAATCCAGCGGCCCGACAAGCGCAGCGTGGTGTAGAAATACCCTGTCGCCGTCAGCACCATCAATGCAATCGGGATAATAGACAGCACGGTAATGGTGACCAGACGCAGACCATGCGACTCTTTGTCACGCCAGCTTTCACGGCACATTGGCCATACCAGGAAGGCGATCAGCAACAGGTTGAGGAAAATAACGGACTGACCAAGCACATCATCCATCAGATTGAGCGGCGACAGTTCAGCAACAACTGACCAGAAGTTAAGTGGTAACAACGCCAGGCTAATACGCACAATCTGGCGACGCCAGTGGCTGGTTTGCTTTGCAGGCATGCCAAAATGGCGTATCGCCACACCATCTTTTTCCAGCACCTTCCAGCACAGACCAAATACCAGCCAGAAGACGGTCATCTTCTTACTGAACGCCCACAGCAGGTCGCTGATATTCAGCTGCATGGTAAGCAGAATCAGCCCCACGGCGAGGATAATCAGACACGCTGGCAGCGCTCTGATGAGATCGATCAGTATCGCTTTTGGCGTATTGAGCTGACTGTCATTACGCAGGTTACCTACCGCGGCGGCTAATTTCGCCTGATATTCTTTCAGCCATTTCAAACGCCAGCGGATTAACCCGGCAATGAGCAGCAGCGGCAATCCTGCCAGGAAGGCAATAAATACCGCCGGCCAGGCTTTTTCCCAGTTCACGGTGATTTTCATCGACTTAAACTGGTCTTTAAGCGTTTGCGGGAAGGCTTTGATCCAGTCCCAGTCCATTGGACGGTTACTGTTAACCCAAAAAATTTGCTGGGTGAGGATCCCTTTCAGGTTTTTCGACACGCTCATCAACTGCTGCTGGTTGATTTGCAGGTTAATCGCCATCATCAACTGGTTGCCCAGTTGCTTATTCAGCTGATCCAACAGCTCCCGGCGCATATCCACGACCTGCAGCAGGGCATCATGGACTTCACCGTTGACTTCGTTGCTGTGCCCTTCTTCCAGTTTGGCGACAAACGCATCATTCTGGAACAGGGCGTCACGCTGCTGGTTGACCTCAAATTGTTCCAGACGCAAATCGGCAATCCGGTTGGTCATATCAGCAAGCTCATCTGCCGACGGCAGCGTTTGTTGCTGCTGGTACAGAATACGTGACAACAACAGACTGCCTTTCAGGACGGCGATCTGTTCTTTAATATTGCGTTCGGATTGCAGCGCGCGATCGAGCCAGTTTTTAACCTTAATATTTTGCTGCATCAGGTTATTGCCGTTTTCGGTCGCGGCGATCAGACGCTGGCTAAGCTGATGGTTGACGTCCAGTTCCTGCTTCACTAACGGATTAGACTGAATACGTTCAGCTTCGTCAGGCGATACCGCTTCCTGCGCCGTCTTTTCGGTTAACGTCAGCCGTTTGCTGTTTACAGCCTCTTGCAGGAGCTGGAGCTGATGCTCAAGACGATTGCTGTTTGCCGTCACGTAATCGCGTTGTTTTTGCAAGGTGTCCTGCAAAATCGTATTGCCTTCAAGGCTTTTACGCTGTTGGTCGATCTGCGCGTTCAGTAGCGCCTGCTGCGCCTGCAGTAGCACCTGCTGGCTGGGGCGCAACGCCGCCTCCCCCACATTATTACCATCAAGCCGATTGCGGATTTGCTGCATTTGCTGCGACGCGGTGTACATCGCATTTTGCACGCGCTCTGGCTGAGTCTGCAGCGATACCAGTTGGCTGTTATAAGCGGCCAAATCATTTTGCGCGCTTTGCAGGTCATCCAATACCTGCGCCACGCGCGACTCCAGTTGACGTAAGGAGAGCGTACTCAGCGTTTTTCGCGTTTCATCGTCATTATCAACATCACTGAGCGAATTTAGCGCATCTGTCGCCTGACGCATTTTCTCCGGCGCCTCGGCAACTTTCTGCCGAAGCTGTACGGTCTCATCTTTCACGCGATCGATTTTATCCAGCGTGGCGATGGTATCGGTCAGATCCTGCTGAACCAGCTTATCCTGCGCGGAGAGATCTTTTTGTTTATTCAGCGCGTCCAGTTGGCTCTGAATATCCGCTTTCGTCGGCAGATCCCCACTCTGTTGCGCCCGTGCAAATGCTGACGACTGGCAAAAAAGCAATAGAATGAAGAAAAGAAAGGTAATAGCAATAAGATGCTGTGAACGTTTATAGAGCTGCAACATAGTCATGAGAATGAACGTTTCTGAACCGGAAAAGTGACCGGAAATAGTCAAGCGGCAAGAATATCACGGCTGTGAGCAGCAGAATAGCAGCAGGCAAAACGACCAGGATAATTCCTGGTTCAGACCGCAAAAGTTAGCAGGATTTCGCCACGTTAACCCGCAGGCTTGGGCAGAGAAGACACATCTCCAGCAGTACTGCGACGTATTCACGCGCGTCTTTTTTCAGATCAAAAGATTCAGGGGCAAATAACCAGTTCTCTATAATTCCCGTAACATAGCTACGCAACAGCACCGCCACGCGACGCGTGTTCAGATTTTCCGGCAGCATGTTGGCATTCATGCACTGCCGCAATGTTTGTTCGATACGGTCGTAATTCTCAATACACAGACTGCGTTGAGCGAGCTGAACAGAGGCCATTTCCCCGACAAATTCGCATTTGTGGAATATAATTTCCAACAACAAACGTCGGCGTTCTTCTGTCACGGTAGCTTCAAGAACGTAAATTAAAATTTCTCTTAATACTGATAGTGGATCGTCGGGGAATTTTGCTTGATACTCAGTCTCTAACTCATCAATGTTAGGTTTTGCTAGCTCCCAAATTTCACTGAATAAATCCGATTTGTTTTTGAAATGCCAATAGATTGCGCCGCGCGTGACACCAGCGGCTTTTGCGATCTCCGCAAGCGAGGTGGATGATACCCCTTGTTGCGAAAACAAACGCAGAGCAACATCGAGAATGTGCTGTCGTGTTTCCTGTGCTTGTTGTTTGGTTTTTCGTGCCATAGGTCAGTGAATTTACAGGCGTTAGATTTACATACATTTGTGAATGTATGTACCATAGCACGACGATAATATAAACGCAGCAATGGGTTTATGGGCTTTAAGCCATTGATCAATTTGAAATCGGACACTCGAGGTTTACATATGAACAAAAACAGAGGGTTAACGCCTCTGGCAGTCGTTCTGATGCTCTCAGGCAGCTTAGCGCTAACAGGATGTGACGACAAACAGGCCCAACAAGGGGGCCAGCAGATGCCAGAGGTTGGAGTTGTTACGCTCAAAACTGAACCTCTACAGATAACAACCGAACTCCCGGGTCGCACCAGTGCGTATCGCATTGCTGAAGTTCGTCCTCAGGTTAGCGGTATTATCCTGAAGCGTAATTTCACGGAAGGTGGTGACATCGAAGCGGGTGTATCTCTCTATCAGATTGATCCTGCGACTTACCAGGCCGCTTATGAGAGCGCAAAAGGCGATCTGGCCAAAGCACAAGCCGCAGCAAATATCGCTCAACTGACGGTCAAACGTTATCAGAAACTGTTGGGTACTAAGTACATCAGTCAACAGGATTACGATAGCGCGCTGGCAGACGCACAGCAGGCGAACGCCGCCGTTGTCGCCGCGAAAGCCGCAGTAGAAACTGCACGCATCAATCTGGCCTATACCAAAGTGACGTCGCCGATCAGCGGCCGCATTGGTAAGTCATCCGTTACGGAAGGCGCTCTGGTGCAAAACGGTCAGGCGACCGCACTGGCTACCGTTCAGCAATTGGACCCTATCTATGTAGACGTGACGCAGTCAAGTAACGACTTCCTGCGCCTGAAACAAGAGTTGGCCAACGGCACGCTGAAGCAAGAGAACGGTAAAGCGAAAGTCGAGCTGGTGACCAATGACGGCATCAAGTTCCCGCAGGCCGGTACGCTGGAATTTTCCGATGTTACGGTAGATCAAACCACCGGTTCGATTACGTTACGCGCCATCTTCCCTAACCCGGATCACACCTTACTACCGGGAATGTTCGTCCGTGCTCGCCTGGAAGAAGGGACTAACCCAACTGCATTACTGGTTCCGCAGCAAGGCGTTACCCGCACACCGCGTGGCGATGCCAGTGCCTTGGTTATCGGTGCAGATAACAAAGTTGAAATGCGTCAAATTGTCGCCGCACAAGCGATTGGCGATAAATGGTTAGTCACTGATGGACTTAAGCCGGGCGACCGCGTGATTGTCACTGGGTTGCAAAAAGTACGTCCTGGCGCGCAGGTAAAAGCCCAGGAGATTACCGCGGATAACAACCAGCAAGCCGCAAGCGGTAGCCAGCCTGAACAGTCCAAGTCTTAACTTAAACAGGAGCCGTTAAGACATGCCTAATTTCTTTATCGATCGCCCAATATTTGCGTGGGTGATCGCCATTATCATCATGTTGGCAGGGGGGCTCGCGATCCTCAAATTGCCGGTAGCGCAATATCCGACTATTGCACCGCCAGCAGTGACGATCTCCGCGACCTACCCTGGCGCTGATGCCAAAACAGTACAGGATACTGTTACGCAGGTTATCGAACAGAATATGAACGGTATCGATAACCTGATGTACATGTCCTCAAACAGTGACTCCACGGGTACCGTGCAGATCACCCTAACCTTCCAGTCTGGTACTGATGCGGACATCGCGCAGGTACAGGTGCAGAACAAACTGCAGCTGGCTATGCCGTTACTGCCGCAGGAAGTACAGCAGCAAGGGGTTAGCGTTGAGAAGTCATCCAGCAGCTTCCTGATGGTCGTCGGTGTTATCAACACCAATGGCACCATGACGCAGGAGGATATTTCCGACTACGTTGGCGCCAACATGAAGGACGCCATTAGCCGTACTTCAGGCGTGGGCGATGTTCAGCTGTTCGGTTCGCAGTACGCAATGCGTATCTGGATGGATCCGAACAAACTGAACAATTTCCAGCTGACGCCGGTTGATGTCATCAACGCAATCAAAGCGCAAAACGCCCAGGTTGCAGCCGGTCAGTTAGGTGGTACGCCGCCGGTGAAAGGCCAGCAGCTTAACGCGTCGATCATCGCGCAGACCCGTCTGACCTCCGCCGATGAGTTCAGCAAAATTCTGCTGAAAGTGAATCAGGATGGTTCCCAGGTTCGTTTACGTGACGTGGCGAAAGTGGAGCTGGGCGGCGAGAACTACGACATCATTGCGAAGTTCAACGGTAAACCAGCATCCGGTCTGGGTATCAAGCTGGCGACAGGCGCTAACGCCCTGGACACGGCAAACGCTATCCGCGATGAACTGAAGAAGATGGAACCGTTCTTCCCGTCAGATCTGAAGATCGTTTACCCGTATGACACCACGCCGTTCGTGAAAATCTCTATTCACGAAGTGGTGAAAACGCTGGCGGAAGCAATCATCCTCGTGTTCCTGGTCATGTATCTGTTCCTGCAGAACTTCCGCGCGACGTTGATTCCGACTATCGCTGTGCCGGTGGTGCTGTTGGGTACGTTTGCCGTCCTTGCGATTTTCGGCTTCTCGATAAACACCCTGACGATGTTCGGGATGGTGCTCGCCATCGGCCTGTTGGTGGATGACGCCATCGTGGTGGTCGAGAACGTTGAACGTGTTATGGCGGAAGAAGGACTACCGCCGAAGGAAGCAACACGTAAATCAATGGGCCAGATTCAGGGCGCGCTGGTGGGTATCGCAATGGTGCTGTCAGCGGTATTTATCCCGATGGCATTCTTCGGGGGTTCTACCGGTGCAATTTACCGTCAGTTCTCCATCACCATTGTTTCCGCGATGGCGTTGTCAGTACTGGTGGCATTGATTCTGACCCCTGCCCTGTGTGCGACCATGCTCAAACCGATTGCTAAAGGCGATCACGGAGAAGGTAAAAAAGGCTTCTTCGGCTGGTTTAACCGCATGTTCGATAAGAGCACGCACCATTACACCGACAGCGTGGGCGGTATTCTGCGCAGCACCGGTCGTTATCTGGCGCTGTATTTGATCATCGTCGTGGGCATGGCCTATCTGTTCGTTCGTCTGCCAAGTTCGTTCCTGCCAGATGAAGACCAGGGGGTATTCCTGTCAATGGCTCAGCTGCCAGCGGGTGCAACGCAAGAGCGTACCCAGAAGGTGCTGGATGAAATGACGGATTACTATCTGACGAAAGAAAAAGCGAACGTTGAATCGGTATTTGCCGTTAACGGCTTCGGTTTTGCGGGTCGTGGTCAGAACACCGGTATCGCGTTCGTCTCACTGAAAGACTGGAGCGAACGTCCAGGTAAAGAGAATAAAGTTGAGGCGATTACCGAGCGTGCGATGGGCGCATTCTCGCAGATTAAAGATGCAATGGTCTTTGCCTTCAACCTGCCAGCGATTGTGGAGTTAGGTACCGCCACTGGTTTTGACTTCCAGTTGATTGACCAGGCTGGTTTGGGCCATGAAAAACTGACCCAGGCGCGTAACCAACTGTTTGGTGAAGTTGCGAAACATCCTGATCTGTTAGTCGGCGTACGTCCTAACGGTCTGGAAGATACGCCGCAGTTCAAGATCGATATCGATCAGGAAAAAGCGCAGGCGCTGGGTGTTTCCATTAGTGATATTAATACAACGCTGGGTGCCGCATGGGGCGGAAGCTACGTGAATGACTTCATCGACCGTGGTCGTGTGAAGAAAGTTTACGTCATGTCTGAAGCGAAATACCGTATGTTGCCGGAAGATATTGGCAACTGGTACGTGCGCGGCAGCGATGGACAGATGGTCCCATTCTCCGCCTTCTCTACCTCACGCTGGGAATACGGTTCACCGCGTCTGGAACGCTATAACGGTCTGCCTTCCATGGAGATCTTAGGCCAGGCCGCACCGGGTAAAAGTACCGGTGAAGCGATGGCGATGATGGAGCAACTGGCCAGCAAACTGCCATCCGGTATCGGTTATGACTGGACGGGTATGTCCTACCAGGAACGACTGTCCGGTAACCAGGCCCCTGCCCTGTATGCCATTTCACTGATCGTCGTCTTCCTGTGTCTGGCGGCATTGTACGAGAGCTGGTCAATTCCATTCTCCGTTATGCTGGTAGTACCGTTGGGGGTTATCGGCGCATTGCTGGCGGCGACATTCCGCGGTCTGACCAACGACGTATACTTCCAGGTAGGCCTGCTCACAACCATTGGGTTGTCGGCGAAGAACGCGATACTTATCGTCGAATTCGCCAAAGATCTGATGGATAAAGAAGGCAAAGGTCTGATAGAGGCGACGCTGGACGCGGTCCGCATGCGTTTACGTCCAATCCTCATGACGTCATTGGCCTTTATTCTGGGCGTAATGCCGCTGGTAATCAGCTCCGGCGCAGGTTCCGGCGCGCAGAACGCCGTTGGTACTGGCGTAATGGGCGGGATGGTGACGGCAACCGTGTTGGCTATCTTCTTTGTTCCGGTGTTCTTTGTGGTGGTACGCCGCCGCTTTAGCCGCAAAAATGAAGATATTGAGCATAGCCACTCAGTCGATCATCATTGATACCTCTCTAAAGATAAGGCCGCGCAAGCGGCCTTTTTTCTGGAAAAATCATAAAATCCACTTATTGAAATTCGGTTTATTTTCTCCGGCTTAAATAAGCGATATAATCCCTGTAGCCTTAAAGGCTATTCTTAAAAAGTGTTGAGAGTTCTTATTTACCTTAATAAATATTAAGATTATTCCTGGTTATCGCGCCGTCCTGGCGGTTGTTGCCTGTCGTTGCGATAGCTAATGAAGATAACCCGATGATTGCCCGAAGAATAAAGAAATTGTCCGATTTCAAATAACTGTACTTATCTGTTAAAATGTAAAAATGACGCCACGTCATAATTTTGCATAATTGTAATTTTTCGTGATATGACGATGAAATCTTTTTTAGACTAGATTATAGTTAAATCATCAGGAGTCGCGGGCAAGTTCCAGGTAGTTTGTTGTATCCATCCCGAAGGTGTTCGGTTAGTTTAAGCCACGAAGAAGGGGATGCGTTATGGATGAATACTCACCCAAAAGACATGATATCGCGCAGCTTAAATTTCTCTGCGAAACTCTGTATCATGACTGTCTTACAAACCTTGAACAAAGTAACCATGGCTGGGTTAACGACCCTACCTCTGCAACCAGCTTGCAGCTCAATGAACTGATAGAGCATATTGCAACCTTCGCACTTAATTATAAAATTAAGTACAATGAGGACAATAAGCTGATTGCGCAGATAGATGAATACCTGGATGACACTTTTATGTTGTTCAGCAGTTATGGTATTAATACGCAGGATCTGCAGAAATGGCGGAAATCAGGTAATCGACTGTTTCGCTGTTTTGTCAATGCCACCAGGGCTAATCCTGTTAGTTTGTCTTGTTAAAAATTATTACAATCATAGGTAAGAGTTATGTCTGATAAACCATTAACTAAAACAGATTATTTGATGCGCCTGCGACGCTGCCAGACAATTGACACGCTTGAGCGCGTTATTGAAAAAAATAAATATGAATTGTCCGACAACGAACTGGCTGTATTTTACTCAGCAGCGGATCACCGTCTTGCTGAATTGACCATGAATAAGCTCTACGACAAGATTCCAACTTCCGTTTGGAAATTCATTCGCTAATTGCTCTCGAGGTTAAGTCAGGTATAGCGGGACATTTGTTTGTCTGACTGACCATTTTCGTATTTACAATGGTTATTTAATTCAAATCACGTGATTACGATCACAGCGAACCAACGGGAACGTTCCCTTTGCTTGCATTGCGTTTTACTGTGCTGAAATGATCATCAGGACACAGGGAATTCGTAATGAGTAAAGAAAAGCAAAAAATGATCGCCGGCGAACGCTATCGCCCGGCAGATGAAACGTTGCGCAAGGACCGACTACGCGCTCGTCAGTTGACTCACCGCTACAATCTCACCTCGCCAGAGGCAAAAAGTGAGCGTCAGGCCATCCTGCATGATCTGCTGGGTCAAAGCGAAGGTGCATATATTGAACCCTCTTTCCGTTGTGATTACGGTTATAACATCTATCTCGGTAAAGAATTTTACGCTAACTTCGACTGCATCATGCTTGATGTCTGTCCAATCCATATTGGCGACAACTGCATGCTGGCACCCGGCGTCCATATCTATACCGCGACACACCCTCTGGATGCGACCGAACGCAACAGTGGCCTGGAGTTCGGAAAGCCCGTGACTATCGGCAACAATGTCTGGATAGGTGGCCGCGCAGTGATAAATCCCGGCGTCACGCTCGGTGATAATGTCGTTGTAGCCTCTGGCGCGGTGGTGACGAAAAGCGTTCCGGCAAACAGCGTAGTCGGCGGTAATCCCGCGAGGATCATCAAAACGCTGTGATCTAAAATGTAACTGTTATGCTAAATTGCGGTTAATCTGTTACTACCTTCAGGTGGTATCCCCTTTTAAAATAGGGCGATCGCTCCTGAATTTTGCAGATATCACGAAGGCAAGAGATGACAGAAATACAGCGCCTGCTTACCGAAACAATCGATGACTTAAATATTCGCGAGAAGCGCGACAACAAACCGCGCTTTAGCATCAGTTTTATTCGCAAACATCCGGGGCTGTTTATCGGTATGTATGTGGCATGGTTTGCCACGCTGGCGGTAATGCTACAGTCAGAAACGCTGGTCGATTCGGTATGGCTGCTGGTAGTACTGTTTGTCATACTTAACGGCTTTTTCTTTTTCGACGTGGCGCCGCGTTATCGCTATGAAGACATCGACGTCCTGGATTTCAGAGTTTGTTATAACGGTGAATGGTACAACACGCGTTTTGTTCCCTCCTCACTCATCGACTCTATTTTGCACTCCCCTTCCGTTGATAGCGAGCATAAAACACAACTGCAAAAGATGATTTCACGTAAAGGCGAACTCTCGTTCTACGATGTGTTTACGCTCACCCGCCCGCAGGCCAGCCAGTAATTTCGCCTCTGACATAAAAAAGTGCGTCCCTGTAAAGGAAACGCACTTTAGTCCCTGAATGCCGGCAAAGAAATTAACGTCTTTTTTTACGGCCCTGTACCGCTTTAAATCGCGGATTTGTTTTACAGATAACATACAAACGCCCTTTGCGTTTCACTATCTGGCAGTCAGGGTGCCGCTGTTTTGCGCTACGAAGCGAATTGAGTACCTGCATTTTAACCTCGCTTAGCGCCAATAAAATGACCAAAACGTTTCTGGAAGCGGGCTGCGCTACCTTCGTTGTCAAAGGTCTTTTGTTTTCCGGTGTAATACGGATGTGACTTAGAAGAGATATCAAGGGTCACATACGGGTACGTTTTCCCCTCGAACTCAATCTCACGTTCGGTTTTGATGGTCGAACCGACCTTAAAGTATTCATTGGCACTGGTATCGTGAAACACCACGGTACGATAAAAAGGATGGATATCCGGTTTCATGGTAACCTCAAATTGTTACGTTATAACATAATCATTAAAGTACACCACTCTTATTTAAATCACAACCTGATTTACGCGACGGGCAAACAAACGGGGTGATAAGTGGCCCTAAATATATGATGCCAATCGAATAGCTTTTTCGGCTTTCGGATATACTTTCCTTACGCTGTGTTAATAAGGATATCATTGTGACAACACGACATCTGATAAGCCTGGTGACAGGGGTGCTGTTTCTTTCTATCCTCGCCCCCGTAGGTTTAAGCTTGTGGCTGGCACATCGTCAGGTCGAAACAAAGTTTATTGATGAACTCGATATGTTCTCCACACGAGTCGCATTGCGCACAGAACGCGTCGGCGAGCAGGCCAGGAAAGCATTACGCCACATAGAGTCCTTTCAGGGAGTGCCTTGTAGTGATGAGCATCTGCTGGAAATGCGTCGCTTGTCATATAGCTATCGCTATATTCAGGAAGTGCTGTATCTCAAAGACAATGTTCCACAATGTTCATCTCTGGAAAAAAACAGCCAGGCTGCCGCATTTCCACCAGCAATGAAAGTCACGCCGGATGGATATCGCGCATGGCTTACTACGCAAAATGATTTGGGCATCAAGCGTTTTATGGCAGCTTTAGGTAGCGAGCATTATGTCGTGATGGTCGATCCGGGTTCCTTTATTGATGTCATCCCGTTTGGCTCATGGCCAATCGAAGTCACTATCATTGGCACCGCGCGCAACGTGGTGGTTGCCAGTAGCGCCGCGCTGCCATCGGACGTTTTGCAGCATGTAAAACAAGAACATTCGATCACTCATTTTCAGAAAGATAGCAATATTTTTAATGCCCGCCCCTTTCCTGAACTGGGCATCACGATCGTCACCTGGGCATCTACCCTACCATTACAAAAAACCTGGCACCGACAAGCCCTGATCTGGCTCCCGGCCGGGATTATCATCGGCCTGCTTACCGCCGCCTTTATTCTGCGCATTTTGCGTCGCTTACAGTCCCCCCATCACCAGTTGCAGGATGCTATCCAGCATCGGGATATCAAGGTCCATTACCAGCCCATTATCTCGCTCACAACGGGAAAAGTGGTCGGGGCAGAAGCACTGGCCCGTTGGCAGCAGGCCGATGGGAGCTATCTGTCGCCTGAAATTTTTGTCGCGATGGCGCAGGAGACCGGACTGACAAAACCCCTCACGCGTTTGATAATTGAAAGCGTATTTGACGATTTAGGAAAATGGCTGCGCCAACACCCGGATCAGCATATCTCCATTAATCTTGAGTCAGCCGATCTGGCTTCTGAAACGCTTCCCGCGCTGTTAGGCCAGAAGGTAAAGCACTGGCAGCTTAAGCCAGCGCAAATCGCGCTGGAACTGACCGAACGCGAGTTTGCCGATCCGAAAAACAGCGCGCCGTTTATTGCTAAATATCGTCAGGCGGGACATTCAATATACATCGATGATTTTGGAACCGGCTATTCCAGCCTGAGCTATTTACAGGATCTGGATGTGGACATCCTGAAGATCGATAAATCCTTTGTTGATGCCCTGGAGTACAACAACGTGACGCCGCATATCATTGAGATTGCCAAGACGCTGAAGCTGGAAATGGTGGCAGAAGGTATCGAAACTGAAAATCAGGCAGCCTGGCTACGCCAACATGGCGTGCAGTACGGTCAGGGCTGGCTTTACAGTAAAGCACTGCCAAAAGCGGAATTTATTCTGTGGGCTGAAAAACGGCTGTGACATGGCTGTTGATGTTGAGATGGCTGGCGGCACGCCGCACAGCCAGTCACATCACTCGTCCATAATGGGCGCAAATCCGCCGTAGATCATTCGTTTGCCATCAAATGGCATAGACTCACCGAATTCCTTCATACGGGGATCGGACATCATCTTCTGATTCGCCGCATCGCGGACCTCTTTGGAAGGGTATTCAATCCAACTGAATACCACCTCTTCATGATCCTGCGCTTTCACTGCCATGCGAAAATCAGTTAATTTGCCGTCAGGGACATCATCTGCCCAGCACTCCACCACGCGTAATGCGCCGAACTCCTTGAAAAGCGGAGCTGCTTTCGCCGCCATCGCAATGTACGCCTCCTTGTTTTCAGCGGGTACGGCAACGACAAAACCATCAACATACTTCATGAGAAAAACCTCCGAAGTGTACTGCGCGGCAAGCCGATTCTGGCCGCGTCAGTCGAGGTTAAGTTTAGTCGCCAGCAGGCGATCGTGCCCCAGGTTCACTCCTGACTCGGATACGCGACTGTGGCTGTTGGCGAAACCACGGCAGGCAAATCTGAATTAACGGCCCGATAGCCAGCGCATACAATACCGTGCCAACCCCCACGGTTCCCCCCAGCAGCCAACCAATAAGCAACACTGACACTTCAATTGCGGTGCGAATGCGTCGTACTGGCCAGCCGGTACGTGCGTGAATACCGGTCATCAGGCCGTCCCGTGGACCCGCGCCAAAACCAGCGCCAATGTATAAACTGGTGGCTAATGCATTCAGGATCACCGCGGTCACCAGCAGGACGCTACGCGCCGGCAGGGATTCGAATCCCGGGATCACCACCAGCGCGGCATCTGCCGCCAGCCCAATCATAATAACATTGCTCAGGGTGCCAAATCCGGGACGCTGGCGTAGCGGTATCCACGCCAGCAGCACCAACACGCCTACGACAATGATCACCACGCCGATATTCATCGACAGTAAATTGGCCACCCCCAGATGAAACACGTTCCACGGATCGGCCCCTAAATCGGCGCGAACAAACATGGCCGTCGACACACCGTACAGCGCCAGACCGATATACAGCTGAAGTAAACGACGCAGCATGCTTTTTCCCCTCTCACTCTCAGATAGCTTTCATCTTCCCCGCAATTGGCACTATGATTAACGTCCAGTTTTCAAAAAGTGGACTGCTATGTCATCTCGCCGTTATGGAAGTCAGTCTTTGCAGCGCCTGCTCGGCCACTGGCAGGAAAGCCCCTCGCGAACGCCCCTCTGGCGACAGCTGGCAGAAGCGCTACGTCTATTGATTCTCGATGGTCGGCTGGCGCTGGATAGCCGTTTGCCCGGCGAGCGTGAACTCGCTGCCGTTCTGGAAGTGAGCCGAACCACTGTCGCCAGCGCGATGGCGCAACTGCGTGAAGAAGGCTATCTGGAGAGCCGTCATGGGAGCGGTTCGCGGGTTATTCTGCCGGAACATATTCGCCATGTGCCAACGCGAACCAGCACTGGCACAGCGCTTGATTTGTCCACGGCAGCGCTCAGTGCCGGCCCCGAAATTCATCAGGCTTATCAGCAAGCGTTGTTCGCGATGCCGCAGCATCTGCTGAGTTCCGGGTATCTGCCGCAGGGGCTGCCAGCTTTGCGTGAATCCATCGCCCGGCATTATTGCGAGCGCGGACTCCCAACGCAGCCCGATGAAATAATGGTGGTGAATGGCGCGGTCAGCGGTCTGGCGCTCATCCTGCGTTTGCTGACAGGTCCTGGCGATCGCGTCGTCGTTGATCACCCCACGTATCCACTGGCGATTGCCGCTATTCAGGGCGCATCCTGTCGACCCGTTGGCGTGTCGCTACCCGGGCAGGGTTGGGATACGGCGGGTCTGGTCGCCACTATTGCGCAAACGGCGCCCAGAATGGCCTACCTGATGCCGGACTTCCACAACCCGACCGGGCGTTGTATGGACGCCGCAACCCGCCAGGTCGTGGCGGATATTGCCGAAAGAACACGTACGACGTTGGTCGTCGATGAGACGATGGTGAACCTGTGGTACGACGCCCCGCCACCACCGCCGCTTGCCGCGTTCAATCGCGATGCCCCAATCATTTTACTGGGTTCGGCAGGGAAAAGCTTTTGGGGAGGATTACGTTTGGGTTGGATTCGGGCTTCGTCACGAACAATTGCCGCCCTGGTACAAACCCGCGACACTTTCGATTTGGGCTCTCCGGTACTTGAACAACTCGCCACCCGTTGGTTGTTGGATAACGCCGGGCGCTTTCTTCCTGACAGAAGACGCTTGCTGGCATCGCAGCGCGACCTGTGCTCCAGCCTGATGCATACACATTTCCCGGAATGGCAGTTTACCCAACCACAAGGAGGACTCTCTTTCTGGGTCGAACTGCCCGATACGCTGGCGACGCTCTTTGCTGCTCGCGCCGAAAGCGCGGGAATTCAGTTAGGAACCGGTACGCGCTTCGGCCTCGATGGCGCATTCGATCGTTTTTTGCGCATGCCCTTCACATTGCCGGATGATACAGCACGCGCCGCCTTCAGAGTGTTGCAACCCATTTGGGATAACCTGCGTTTGCAGGCCAGCAGCGGGAAAATGCGCAAAATAATTTAAGCGACGGCCCAAAGGACCCGCTTTTGTATGTTGTGACGGACAACAACGTCCCGGCACAATTACAACTGCGGAGGAACCGGAAAACCTTTCAGGGAAATCACAAAATTCTCACCGTCCTTCTTAATTTTTGCCCCGGCATCACACCAGTCGGAAGCAATACGGAAGAACTCATCGCTGCCGACATTCCAGCTCAGGCGAACATGTTTCACATAGCCAGAACGCAGCAATTCACAGGCTTCGCTGTAATTACAGGCGGTTGAGAACGATTGTTGTTTCATTTTTTCTTCTTCAGTAATCTGCGCAATGCTTTGATTTCTTTAGGAGTCAGTGCATCAACGACGGATTCTTCCGTATGCTGGCTGTCGATATCCTCAGCGGAGACTCCCGCCTCTTCAACGGCGGAAAAGGCGATCAGCAGCAGCTTTTCCGTCGCGACACTTAGATTTTCATTATGCACTTCGGCGTAATGACGAAGTTTTTCTTTCAGCGCTTCATCAATTTTGACATTCAGTACAGCAGTCGACATTGTAAAAAGTCCTTGTGATCGGCGACGGTAAAAGCGTCAAACAACATCCCCGAAACACATTGACAGCATTTGATGACAATAAAATGACAATACAGTGACAAAGAAAAAGAAGATAAGCAGAAGGAAATTGCCGGACGGCAGAATTGGGTGGGGGCCCTGCCAGCTACATCCCGGCACACACGTCATCTGCCTTGGCTGCTTCCTTCCGGACCTGACCTGGTAAACAGAGTAGTGTTGCGGGAGAACCAACAGAGCCCCCATTGAGAGCGTTGTTAACCAACGCGCAGGCGCATTATCACTGGTGTACCCTGTAAATGCAACCCATCCAGCATCGGATGCTGTTTTCTTGCGCAATGCGGCTTCACTCACTCGCCATTCAGGATTATGCTGAAGGATTAGCGCAGGAATAAATGATGGATATACAAGACACTTTCCCCCAACGCGTCTG
Source organism: Citrobacter sp. S55_ASV_140 (assembly GCF_018919505.1). Classification (NCBI taxonomy): domain Bacteria; kingdom Pseudomonadati; phylum Pseudomonadota; class Gammaproteobacteria; order Enterobacterales; family Enterobacteriaceae; genus Citrobacter; species Citrobacter sp. S55_ASV_140. The sequence continues at coordinate 10,869 of NZ_JAHLQZ010000035.1, read as the reverse complement.
GCAAATCGTCGCGTCAATCCCCGAAGGATTCGTCACCACCTATGGCGATGTCGCCAGACTTGCAGGATCGCCGCGCGCTGCGCGCCAGGTGGGCGGCGTACTTAAGCGTCTCCCCGAAGGTAGTTCCCTGCCCTGGCATCGGGTCGTCAATCGCCACGGCGCTATTTCATTGACGGGCCCCGATCTGCAACGACAACGTCAGGCGTTGCTGGCAGAAGGGATTGTCGTTTCCGGCAGCGGGCAAATCGATTTACAGCGCTATCGCTGGGTGTACTAACCCTCTCCTCATGGAGAGGGTTACGACTGCTTTAGTACTGCGTGGGAGCAGGAACGGCTGAAGACGGAGTCACCTGGGTTGGTGAAGTCGAAGGCACCGTGGTGGTTGCGCCGCCGCCAGCATTAAGCGGAACTGCGGTCTGCTGCACGGGAACCAACGTCAGGTCGGCTTTCGTCCCGCCCTGATTGATAACCGTCTGAACGGTATCGGTAATGAAGACCAGTTTGCCATTCACCGTAATTGCCGCACTCAGCAGAATACGCGCATTGGGCTGAATATCTGCCGGGTTAAACGGTAATACAAAGCTGAATGGCGCTTGCTTGCCTTCAGTACGCACCGCTTTTTGCGACAACACTTTTGATGGCGCATCGGCCAGCGACGCATCCGACAGCGTAACGGTCAGCACAGCATCCGGTGGCAAGGCCACTTTCTGGCGGATCCATACTGTACCAGATACATTCGGCTGTTGAATTTTAGACTGTGTGTCAGAAATTGACGTATTAGGGCTTGGCGCAGGTGTCTGAATATCTGCACTTTTATCGGCGCAGGCCGCCAGAGCGACTGCAACCGCTAAACCACTTACCATGTGCACGAGTTTCATTAAATTCTCCTTATCATCTATGCACCAGCGAGAACTTTCCTCGCCAGAAGAGTGGTTAACAAAAACATAACGTGATTAAGTGTGGCACAAGACAGCTGTTTTTGCCTGTAATAGGCCAGTAATTCAGACAATTGCACCCATCGGACCACTTTTAAAATTGCGTTATACTCTGCCTAACTCGCGCGACATCGATATCACCTGGAGAGCTCCTATGAGTCTGGCACTCAAAAATTTGCTGACACTGTTAAATCTGGAAAAAATTGAAGAAGGGCTCTTTCGCGGCCAAAGTGAAGACTTAGGGTTACGTCAGGTTTTTGGCGGACAGGTTGTCGGTCAGGCGCTGTATGCCGCGAAAGAAACCGTTCCGGAAGAACGTCTGGTGCACTCCTTTCACAGCTACTTTTTACGCCCCGGCGATAGCCAAAAACCCATCATTTATGATGTAGAAGTCCTGCGTGATGGTAACAGCTTCAGCGCGCGCCGCGTTGCCGCAATCCAGAATGGTAAACCCATTTTTTACATGACCGCCTCCTTTCAGGCACCAGAAGACGGGTTTGAACATCAGAAAACCATGCCGGATGCGCCGGGTCCCGATGAGCTGAAATCAGAAACAGAAATTGCCCGCTCAGTGGCGCATCTTCTGCCACCGTTATTGAAAGAAAAGTTCATCAACGATCGTCCGTTGGAAGTGCGCCCGGTGGAGTTTCATAACCCCTTAAAAGGTCATGTCGCACCTCCGACCCGTCAGGTATGGATCCGCGCCAACGGTGAACTGCAAGACGATCTGCGCGTCCATCAGTATCTGCTGGGTTATGCCTCTGACCTGAACTTCCTGCCCGTCGCGCTGCAACCGTACGGAATTGGTTTCCTGGAAAAAGGGATTCAGATCGCCACCATTGACCACTCAATGTGGTTCCATCGTCCGTTCAATATCAATGAATGGCTGCTGTATAACGTCGAAAGTACTTCCGCCTCCGGTGCCCGGGGCTTTGTGCGCGGGGAATTTTATACGCAGGATGGCGTGCTGGTCGCTTCTACCGTACAGGAAGGGGTCATGCGTAATCGTAATTGATGTCTTATCCGGCCTACAGGCTACATCGTTGTAGGCCGGATAAACGTTAGCGCTATGCGGCATATTGAGAAATCAGGCGTTGTAAGCGTTCTCGCCGTGACTGTTCACATCCAGACCTTCGCGTTCCTGCTCTTCTGGTACGCGCAGACCAACCGTCATATCTGCCAGCTTATAACCAATGAAGGCCACCACGCCGGACCAGACGATGGTGATTGCTACGCTTTCCAGTTGCACCAGTAACTGATGCCCCATGGTCACGCCCTCGGCAAACCCCACGCCCCCCAGCGAGCTGGCGGCAAAAACCCCGGTCAGGATACAGCCGACAATGCCGCACACGCCGTGAACACCAAACACGTCACACGGATCGTCCACGCGCAGAAAACGCTTCAGCATCGTCACTCCCCACAGGCCCGCCAGACCGGCTGCCACGCCAATAATCAACGCGCCGCCGACACCGATATAACCACATGCAGGCGTTACGCCAACCAGACCCGCAACGGCCCCAGAACAGGCCCCCAGCAGAGACGGTTTACCGCGCAACGCCCATTCCCCGAAGATCCACCCGAGGATGGCGGCAGCGGTGGCGACCACGGTATTGACGAAAGCCAGCGCAGCGATTTCATTCGCCGTGCCCGCAGAACCGGCATTAAAGCCAAACCAGCCAATGTAGAGAATGGCGGTGCCAGTGAAGACCATCGGCAGGTTATGCGGCTTAAAGGCTTCTTTACCAAAACCGACACGTTTGCCAATCAGATAAGCCCCCACCAGACCGGCTATCGCCGCGTTGATATGTACAACTGTCCCGCCGGCAAAATCCAGTGCGCCGTGAGAAGCCAGCAAACCACCGCCCCAGACCATGTGGGCTATTGGGATGTAAGACAGCGTTAACCACACGACCACAAAAATCAGTACCGCCGAGAAGCGAATACGCTCAGCCAGCGCCCCAACGATAAGCCCAACGGTGATACAGGCGAAAGAGCCCTGAAAAGCAACGTGAATATACTGGTAAAAGCTCCCCGTGACCGCCGTCAGCGCAATGTTCTTCAGTAATACCCAGTTGAAGTTGCCGAAGAAATTATTCCCTTCGCCAAAGGCCAGTGAATAGCCATAAACCACCCATAAAATACACACCAGGGCAAATGTCACCGTCACCTGAGTCAGCATCGACAACACGTTCTTACCGCGAATCAAACCGCCGTAAAACAGCGCAATGCCAGGAATGGTCATAAACAGCACCAGCGCGGTACAGATCATCATAAAAGCGTTATCCGCTTTATCCGCGACCGCCGGTGCCGCCATCGCCAGTCCCGGCAACAGCGCCAGTGAAGCAATACCTGTTTTCATCGTTGCTATCTTCATTTTTTGGTTTCCTATCACTGTGTGTCAGACGTTACAGTGCGGCTTCGTCAGTTTCGCCGGTACGAATACGAATCACGCGTTGCAGCTCGGCGACAAAGATTTTGCCGTCGCCAATTTTTCCGGTGTAGGCCGCCTTGCTGATGACATCGATCACTTCATCCAGTTGGTCATCGGCAATCGCCACATCAATCTTCACCTTGGGCAAAAAATTGACGCTATATTCAGCCCCACGGTACAGCTCGGCATGACCTTTCTGTCGGCCAAACCCCTTCACTTCGGTGACGGTCAGCCCCTGAATACCAATAGACGACAAGGCTTCGCGGACGTCTTCCAGTTTGAACGGTTTGATTACCACGGTAACCAGCTTCATAGATCTCCTCCAGTCAGAATTCAGTAGTGGCTGCAGATACACCAGATGAATACTGCAAGGGATGTGCCAGGAATGAAAAAGCAGGATGATTCGGGCCAGCCGAGGGGAGTTGGGGAAGAAGAAGAAAAAACGCACTATAACGGTGCATAGTGCGTTACATTTTTGCACCAGATTGTTGATTGCCGTCCGGCCTACGAAACCGGGTTGGTCTCAGCTATCAGGCAATAATGGAATCCTCTTGCGTACTGGCCGCCAGCTCTTCGCCCGCCAGCTGCAGTTGATACATCTGCCAGTAACGGCCTTGCGCCGCCAGTAATTGCTGGTGCGTACCACGTTCAACCGCCTGTCCACGGTGCAGTACCAGAATGGTGTCCGCATCGACAATCGTCGATAAGCGATGCGCAATCACCACCAGCGTGGTGTGTTCACGTACCGCCGCCAGCGCTTGCTGAATCGCCTGTTCCGTGCCGGAGTCAATACTGGCCGTGGCTTCATCGAGGATCAGTACCTGCGGCGTTTCAACCAGCACCCGCGCCAGCGCCAGCAACTGTTTCTGCCCAACGGAGAGATTATTGCCCTGCTCGCCCAGCCGGGTATGAATTCCCTCGCTCAGGCTGCGCGCCAGTTCCGCCAGTTGCACGGTTTCCAGCGCCTGCCATACCCGCGCTTCTGAGATATCGCGGCCCAGCGTGACGTTTGCCAGGAAGGTATCCGCCATCACCACCGGATCCTGCTGCACCATCGCGATGCCCTGACGCAATACCCCGTGGCTCAGCGAAGACAGCGGTCTCCCATCAAGGCGGATTTCCCCCTGCGTCAGCGGGTAGTATCCCATCAGCAGACTTGCCAACGTACTTTTGCCGCTGCCGGTGTGCCCGACCAGGGCCACAAAGCTACGCGAAGGCACGGACAGACTGATGTTTTGCAGCACCAGATTGTCGTCACGATAAGCAAATGAAACGTTATCTACCTCGATATCCCCACTCTTTAGCGGCTGGTCATCGTCACCATAGCGTTGACGTGGCCCATCCATCAATTCGAACACACGTTCACCGGCGACAACCGCCTGCTGCAGCATTGACTGCTGGGTCGTCAGCTCGATAAGCGGCTCGTTCAACCGCCCGAGATAGCTAATAAACGCATACAACACCCCCACCTCGATCGAACTGCCAGAGGTAAAGCTGAACAGCATCAATAAACCGCAGAGGATCAGCGCCGAGAAAAGGCTAAGCAGCGGACGCAGCAAAAAGCCATCCAGTCGCAGGGTCTGCATCCGCGCCATATAGTGCGAACGGCTGGCCTCGCCCATTCTCTCGCCAAATCGCGCCTGCTGACGGAACTGCTGGATAACACTCATGCCGTTGATGACTTCGTTAAAGCCATCGTTAATATCCGCCAGATAAGCGCGAACCCGGCGCACAATCGGTGTGCTGTAGCGTTGATAAATCACCATCACCACCAGCACCGCCGGGAAAATGACCATCGCGACCAGCGCCATACGCCACTCCAGGCTAAACATCGCCACCAGCATCGCGCCGATCAAGGCCGCACTGCGCAGAACCGTTGCCACTACCGTCACATACAGGTCACGAATCACTTCAGTGTCATTCGTCACTCGGGAGATAAGCTGCCCGACGGGCTGAGTATCAAAGGCGCTGAGCGGCTGGCGAAGCGCTGCGTCCATGACATCGGTGCGCAACTGTTGCACCACGCCAACTGCCGCCTGATTAAATAACAGTGACTGCGCGTAATGCAGGCCCGCCGCCAGCAGCTGCAATCCCACATACGCCGCAACCAGCCCGGCGACCATCGCCAGTGGCAGGTTGTTTTTCGCCACCATGTTATCGATAAAATAGCTTATCAGCAGCGGGCCGCTGACTTCAGCCGCAGCCGCCACCCACAGCATGACTACCGCTATCGCCAGCGGTTTTCGCCATGGCGAACCGTACTTCAGCAGCCTTTTCAGGGTCGGCCATAATTGCCCAAAACTACGCATTAGCCGCCTCCCCGTTTATCTCTGGCGCATCGGACAGCGCCGCTTCCAGTTGCTGATAGCGAAACATATCGCGATACCAGCCTGACTGCTGCACCAACACGTCATGCTCACCACGCTGAGCAATATGCCCATGCTGCATCACAATAATCTCGCTGGCTTCCGTCAGGGCCGATAAACGGTGAGCGCTGATAATCACAGTTCTGCCTTCGCCCCACTGGCGCAGGTTATGCAGGATCTGATGCTCGGTACGGCCGTCTACTGCCGACAGCGCATCATCCAGGATCAGAATTTCAGCATTCAACAGCAACGCGCGGGCAATAGAGATTCGCTGTTTTTGCCCGCCGGACAGCATCACGCCGCGCTCGCCCACTTCAGTATCATAGCCTTGCGGAAGACGTAAAATATCCTCATGAACGCTGGCGAGACGCGCCACATGTTCGATCTCTTCCTGCGTGGCCTGCGGGCGTCCTAACGCGATGTTATTGGCGACGGTATCTGAAAACAGGAACGGCGTCTGGCTAACCACCGCCAGCCGGCTGCGCCAGCTATCAAGTTGTAAGCGCGATAACGGGATATCATGAAAACGTATATCCCCTTGGCTGATATCGAAATGACGCTGGATCAGCGACAGCACCGTACTTTTCCCCGCGCCGGTCGGGCCGCAGATGCCCAGCATCTGTCCGGGTCTGAGCTGGAAATTCACGTTTTCCAGCGCTGGCTGAGCCGTCAATGGGTAGCGAAATTCGCGAATCGCCACCGCCAGCTCGCCGCGTCCTTCAGGCACCAGTTCAGTACCGTCATCCACCACCGGCGCTTCAGCCAGCATGGCGCGAATACGGCTGTAGGCGGCGCTGCCGCGTTCGACAATGTTAAACATCCATGCCAGCGCCAGCATCGGCCAAATCATCAGACCGAGATACATCATAAAGCTGGTGAGCTGGCCGAGCGTCAGCGAACCGTGCACCACCATCCAGCTTCCTCCGGCAATCGCCAGCAGGTTAGCCATCCCAATGGCGATATAAATCGTTGGGTCAAAACGGGCGTCAATACGCGCCACCCGCAGGTTTTTCTTACCGGTGTCTTCAGCATCTGCGGCAAATAACGCCGACTGCCGATCCTCCAGGCCAAAAGCCTTGATCATGCGAATGCTGGTCAGGCTCTCCTGAGTACGATCGTTAAGACTGGAGAACGCCGCCTGCGCCAGCTTAAAACGGTGATGGAGTCGATCACCGTAACGTTTGATCATTAACGCCATCACCGGCATCGGCAGTAACGCAATAAGCGTCAGTTGCCAGCTTATCTGCGTAGACATCACGATCAGTACCGCACACCCCATCACCAGCGAATCCACCAGCGTCAGCACGCCTTCGCCAGCGGCAAACACCACCCGATCGACATCGTTAGTGGCGCGCGCCATTAGATCACCCGTACGGTGGCGCAGATAGAACTCGGGGTGCTGGCGACTCAATTGACGGTAATAATCTTCCCGCAGCTCAACCGCCAGTTGGTAGGATGCGCCAAACAGCAGTACGCGCCAGACATAGCGCAGCAAGTACACGACCACCGCAATCAGGGCGATTGTGCCAACCCACATCAGCAGCCTCTCGGTGGTGAAGCGTTGCGCTGTTACGCCATCCACAATGATCCCGACCACTTTCGGCGGAATAAGCTGAAGGATAGCGATGATAATAAGCAGAGCCACTGCTCCAAGGTAGCGACGCCACTCCCGGCGGAAGTACCAGCTTAATTGAGCAAATAATCGCACGCGTTATGTCCTGACAAGATTTCCGGCAATGAGCGCCGGGAGAATTATTCAATCGGTAGAGCAGTTGTGTATTTAATCTGTTCCATCGCAAAGCTGGAGGTGACATCAGACAGGCCCGGCACGCTGTTCACCAGGCGCTTATAAAATTCGTCATAGCTTTTCATATCGGCGACCTGGACCCGCATCAGGTAGTCATACTCCCCTGCCATACGCCAGAATCCCAGAACTTCCGGCATTCCGGTGACTTCGGTGACAAAGCGGCAATACCATTCGCTGCTGTGGTGCTGAGTCTTGATCAACACAAACGCGGTTAAGCCCAGCCCCAGTTTTTCGGGATCCAGCAGGGCGACTCGCCCCAGCAGGATACCATCATCTTCAAGCCGTTTGAGGCGTTTCCAGCAAGGGGTGGTTGTCAGATTAACGGCATCTGCTAACGCCTGCAAAGAAAGGGTGCAGTCTTGTTGCAGTAAGCCGAGCAGCTTACGGTCAATTTTGTCTAACATATCCACTCCACAGAGAAGAATTTTCTCCTTACATTCTATTTTAAAGGCTAAATGGCAACAATTTTTTCCGTGCTTTTCGCTATTCTGGGCACAAAATGACAAATGGATATCTTTTAATGATGAATAGCTCCTGGGTTAAAAACGCCATCAATGAAATCAACGCGGATTATCAGCGTTCTGCGGATACGCATCTCATTCGTCTGTCGCTCCCGGCGTTTCCGGGCATTCAGCTCTATTTAAAAGATGAGAGCACGCATCCGACCGGGAGCCTGAAACATCGTCTGGCACGCTCACTGTTTCTGTATGGACTGTGCAATGGCTGGATCAAAGAAGGCACTACCATCATCGAGTCATCATCCGGCTCAACGGCGGTTTCCGAAGCGTATTTCGCCCGTCTGTTAGGATTACCGTTTATCGCCGTTATGCCTTCGTGTACTGCGAAACGTAAAATTGAACAGATTGAGTTTTACGGCGGGCGCTGTCATTTCGTGGAAAGCGCCTGCGAAATTTATGCGGCTTCTGAACAATTGGCGCGTGAGCTGAACGGCCATTACATGGATCAGTTCACTTACGCTGAGCGCGCCACCGACTGGCGTGGTAACAACAATATTGCCGACAGTATCTTTCGGCAGATGCAATGCGAGCCCAACCCCGTTCCCCGGCATATCGTGATGAGTGCCGGAACCGGCGGCACCTCGGCGACCATTGGCCGTTATATTCGTTGTCAGGGTTACGACACTCGTTTGATGGTGGTGGACCCGGAAAACTCGGTCTTTCTGCCCTTCTGGCAAGATCGCGATGCAACCTTACGCAGCCCGGTAGGTAGCAAAATCGAAGGTATCGGTCGCCCACGCGTAGAACCGTCTTTTATTCCTGATGTGGTCGATGAAATGCTGCGCGTGCCGGATGCCGCCAGCGTGGCCACCGCGCACTGGCTGGAGACGCAGCTAGGCCGTAAAGTTGGCGCCTCAACCGGCACCAACATGTGGGGAGCATTACAACTTGCCGCCCGTATGCGCGATGCAGGAGAAACGGGATCGCTGGTGACGTTGTTGTGTGACAGCGGCGAACGTTATCTGGAAACCTATTACAACCCGCAGTGGGTCGACGCGCACATCGGTGATTTAACGCCGTGGAAAGCGGAGCTGGCTCAACTCCTGAATACCCACTAATCAGACAAAAAAAAGCCAGACGCGAAGTCTGGCTTGCTGGAAGGGATCTCTCATTCGGGGGAATAAGGTAGATGCGGATTGTCCAGCCAATGCGTCAAAAAGTGTGATACTGCCTGATTACGGCAATGCCCAATCACCGATAAATGAGGCAGTTCAGCAATCAGTTGCGGCATCGCGTTACCCATAATCAGGCCGCGCCCTACGCTACTTAACATTTCGCGATCGTTCATGGCATCGCCAAACGCCATACACTCGGCCATTGAATAACCTAAGTGGTTGCTTAATACCGCCAGCGCAGAACCTTTATTACATCCCAGCGGCAGCACCTCGAGGCAATCAACCGCGGAGAAACAGAGATTCGCCTGTTCACCCAGCGCCTCATTGAGTTGAATGCGCAGACGAATCAGCGTGTCATGATCGCCGCAGAAACAGATCTTCGTTACCTGGTGGGCGGGAATACGTTTCACATCCACGATCTGGTAACGAAATCCGCTATACACATGCGCCTGAAGCAGCGCTGGAATTTCTTGTTCGGTGAACCAACCGTTGTCATTAAAGACATGCATGCTGGCCGTGGTGTCCCACTTCTGGTGCAATACACTATCCGCAACATTCGGATCCAGATCCTGGCGGTGCAGCACATCACCCTCCAGCGAGTGAATGCGCGTACCGTTACCCGTGATTAAAAAGGCATCCAGCGAAATAGAACCCAGAATGTGGCGCATCTCCAGCACATGGCGACCGGTGGCAAATGTCAGAGTGATATCACGTTCACGCAGGCGTGCCAGCGTTGAAAGCGTTTCATCACCTAAATGGTGATTCGGCATCAAAAGAGTGCCATCCATATCAAATGCAGCCAGACGAGCCATTTCTTTCTCCACACTGTGAGGCGGTTAACTTGTGATTCAGTATCACCTGAGATATACGGAAGTAATAGTGAATAGATAAAATGAATTGTTCCGGGTTTATATGCGACTATTGAACCGACTAAATCAATACCAACGCCTGTGGCAACCCTCGAACGGGGAGCCGCAGTTGGTGACCATTGGCGAACTGGCTGAACGCTGTTTTTGCAGCGAACGTCACGTGCGAACCTTGTTAAAACAAGCGCAGGATGCAGGCTGGCTGGAGTGGCACGCCCAATCGGGGCGGGGTAAACGCGGGCAACTACGCTTTTTAGTTACGCCGGACTCGCTACGCAATACCATGATGGAGCAGGCGCTGCAAAAGGGGGAACAGCTTAGCGTGCTGGAGCTGGCCCAACTGGCGCCGGGTGAATTAAGAACCCTGCTACAGCCGTTTATGGGCGGCCAGTGGCAAAACGACACGCCAACCCTGCGTATCCCCTATTACCGCCAGCTCGACCCTTTGCACCCTGGATTTCTCCCTGGCCGCGCAGAGCAACATCTCGCCGGGCAGGTCTTCTCTGGCCTGACCCGGTTTGACACGCATACACAGCGCCCCTGCGGTGATTTAGCTCACCACTGGAATAACTCCGCCGACGGCCTGCGTTGGGATTTCTATATTCGCTCCACGCTGTACTGGCATAACGGCGATGCCGTCAGCAGTACGCAGCTACATCAGCAGTTGCTGAAGCTGTTAGAACTACCCGCGCTGAATAAGCTGTTTATCAGCGTCAAACGTATTGAGGTGACCCATCCCCAGTGTCTGACCTTTATTCTGCATCGTCCCGACTTCTGGCTGGCGCACCGTCTGGCAAGCTACAGCAGCCATTTGGCGCATCCGGAACATCC
>NZ_JAHLQZ010000359.1:0-1908 GCF_018919505.1 Citrobacter sp. S55_ASV_140 | reverse complement strand
GTTTGAAGTACTGTCAGTAGATTCTCAATTTCAGGAAATTGGTTCGACCATTCATCAATCACCTCATTATAGACACTAATAGAAGCCTCACGATCAGCCTCATAAAGCTCGCTTGATGTGTACAGGCCCGAAGTGTTATTTTTATGACAGGCTCTAATTTTATTAAAGTATACTATAATATCACGCGGTCTAAAAAAAGAACGCCGGCATATATATTTAAATGGAGGAGTGCCTTGTCTCACGAATGAAACTTCAAATACTTTTCCAGATCTATCTTTTTCGTCTCCCAAGATGATTTCTGCAGGCTTATATTTTTTTATTCTTTCATAATACATGTCATTAAGATTGTTTTCATCCCATGAAATTGTAATTGCACTATCTTGTAATAACTTATTTTTATCATTGAATTTTAAAGAGTGATAAATATCTGTACGTAAAAAAGGAATTATTTTCAGCTTGTCAGTTAATCGTTCATCTGCCGCTATATTCCTGCAAACATTCAGGAGATTTATCAAAACCTTACTATACTCTTCAATTTGCCCCTCCAGCCAATTTTCATCTAACTGGTCAAGAGCAATAATTATTTTATTATCACCAATATTATCTTTAAAGATTTTTTCAAAATGTGTTAATAGTGTAAAAGCATTCGCTCTGAGCCTCTGTTTTAATTGTACATTTTCAGCGACCTCTTCCAATGATATTTCGCCAACATCTAAAGATATTTCATCAAGACCCGCGCTTGGGCCTTTTATGGTTTTCAATCTAGTAATTTTAGAAAACAAAACTTCTTTCAGGCTAGGGTCCGGGCTACCAAAAACAGTTTTAATGTATTTATCTGCCCATTTTAGATCTTTATTTAAATCTTCTTTGTTATTATTTTTAATTTCGATTAATTTAGATAGCGCTTTAATATAAAAAAGATACATCCAACTCTTTTGATAAGCTGAAAGCTCTCCAGCCATTGCATCCTTATATAACTGATGAGCAGGCCAAGGATAGTCACTAAAATTTAAGCATACTGAGTTAAACCCATTTAGGTTCGTTGGATTCCCTCTCCTGAGATGTTCGTAAATCGCTGTTTTCCCAGTACCTTTCCGCCCGAGAACCAACCATGCTCTGCTTTCAATGATATCCTTGATCGCTGGAAGCTTGAAAAAATAAGTCTGTAAATCACGATCTGTTTCTGCTGAAACCTGAAATTCCGGAAGCCACTCTTTTATATCCATATGCGTCTATTTACCTTATAAAAGCGTTTTGTTTTTATAAAGTTAAGTACAAATCATGTCATGAATCAAGTCTTTTTTTGTAGATCTATCCTCAAAGTCTCAGATACTTGAAATATTCTTTTTTACTTTATTGAGGTTAGCTTTGGCAGATACTCATTCAAAAACACCACTTAATTTTGATTAAATCTGCTAAGAATTGAGCAACAATCTCTGTTATGAGTATCTAATCTCGGTACATAGCAGGTCCTGAGGTAATAGTACGCTGTCATGGGGTGTCGGGGGTCGGAGGTTCAAATCCTCTCGTGCCGACCAAAAATCCTCTAAGAACCAGCCTGTTACGGCTGGTTTTTTATGCCTGTTTTCTGAACGGGGAAGCAATGGGGAATTACGGGGGAATAATCCCGTCAAACGTTGCCCCCGGATCGCTAGCACACATTGATTAGGTATCCTTTTCACTTTCGGAATTCATCAATTCACAAAACTATCATTCCGATTTACCTTACAAGCTCCTTTTAAATCTTTAACGGTGCGCACCACTTTTTCTTACTACCCTATACTTTCAGTCTGACATATGACTGGAGGTTTCTATGTGTGGACGCTTTGCACAGTCAATGACGCGTGAAGATTATCTTGCCCTGCTCGCTGATGAATCAGAACGCGATATTCCATACGATCCAGAACC
>NZ_JAHLQZ010000358.1:0-1962 GCF_018919505.1 Citrobacter sp. S55_ASV_140 | reverse complement strand
GCCCAGGACGGGCATGCTGCCGAGCCGCAATAAAATAAATAGTGCCCTCCGCTCGCGGAGGGTCGCTCCCCTTTGATATGCATTAAGGCGACATGCCTATAAGTGGGTAAACTCACTCCATTATTAGCATGCTATTAATTTCGTTATAGAAATTAATATATAGCGATAACTATAATGGAGGGAGTTATGTCTGAAACTGAGCAATATGGAGGCATCAGCCGCAGGACGTTAGTGAAATCCTCGGCTATTGGTTCGCTGGCGCTTGCCGCAGGCGGACTCTCATTACCTTTCGGAATGCGCTCCGCAGCGGCTGCGGTACAACAAGCATTACAACCAGCAGAAGAAAAAGTCGTTTGGGGGGCTTGTTCCGTGAACTGCGGAAGCCGTTGCGCCCTGCAACTTCATGTCAAAGATGATGAGGTCGTATGGGTAGAATCCGATACGACCGGGGATGATATTTATGGTCAGCACCAGGTTCGCGCCTGTTTGTGTGGTCGTTCTATCCGTCGCCGAATTAATCATCCGGATCGCCTCAACTATCCAATGAAACGCGTGGGTAAGCGCGGTGAAGGTAAATTTGAGCGCATAACCTGGCAGGAAGCCCTGGATACTATCAGCGCCAGTTTGAAAAATACCGTACAGAAATACGGTAATGAAGCCGTGTATATCAACTACACCTCTGGCATTGTCGGCGGCAACATTACACGCTCCTCCCCTTATGCCTCACTGGTCGCTCGCCTGATGAACTGCTATGGCGGATTCCTGAGCCATTACGGTACCTATAGCACCGCGCAAATCGCGGCGGCAATGCCTTATACCTATGGCTCAAACGAAGGCAACAGTACCTCAGACATCGAAAACACGAAACTGGTAGTGATGTTCGGCAATAACCCTGCCGAAACGCGCATGAGCGGCGGCGGCATAACTTACTTTCTGGAGCAAGCCCGGGAGCGCTCAAACGCCCGGATGATCGTCATTGACCCCCGCTATACCGATACTGCAGCGGGTCGAGAGGATGAGTGGATCCCTATTCGTCCGGGCACCGACGCTGCACTCGTAGCGGGAATCGCCTGGGTCATGATTAACGAAGATCTTGTCGATCAGGCGTTTCTCGACAAATACTGCGTCGGTTATGACGAGAAAACCCTGCCCGCCGATGCTCCCGTTAACGGGCATTACAAAGCTTATATTCTTGGCAACGGTGATGACGGTATCGCCAAAACGCCACAATGGGCCTCGCACATCACCGGGATCCCAGCCGAGCGCATAATCAAACTGGCAAGGGAAATCGGCAGCACTAAACCGGCGTATATTTGCCAGGGTTGGGGTCCTCAACGTCAGGCTAACGGTGAACTAACCTCACGCGCGATCGCCATGTTGCCTATTCTGACCGGCAACGTCGGCATCAACGGCGGCAATAGCGGCGCACGAGAATCAACCTACACCATCACGATTGAGCGCATGCCACTGCCTGAAAATCCCATCAAGACTCAGATATCCTGCTTTAGCTGGACCGACGCCATCGTCCGGGGCCCGGAAATGACCGCTACCCGCGATGGCGTTCGTGGGAAAGATAAGCTCGACGTGCCGATAAAATTTATCTGGAACTATGCGGGCAACACCATCACCAACCAGCACTCAGATATCAATAAAACGCATGAGATCCTTCAGGACGAGACGAAATGCGAAATGATAGTGGTCATCGAAAACTTCATGACATCTTCGGCCAAATATGCCGATATTCTGCTGCCTGATTTAATGACCGTCGAACAGGAGGATATTATTCCCAACGACTACGCGGGCAACATGGGGTACCTCATTTTTATTCAACCCGCGACGTCGCCTAAGTTCGAACGTAAACCGATCTACTGGATAATGAGCGAAGTAGCGAAACGTCTTGGCGACGATATCTACCAACGTTTTACTGAAGGCCGTACCCAGGAACAGTGGCTCCAGTATCTG
>NZ_JAHLQZ010000357.1:0-2013 GCF_018919505.1 Citrobacter sp. S55_ASV_140 | reverse complement strand
GACGCTGGACGATGCGGCCCGTCTGGCCTGTTTACTGGCGAGAGTCGCGGCGCGACGCAGCTCGCTTTCAACCACAGGAGACGGTGTGATCCGAGGGTTATACACCGGAGGTACGCTGGCCGCCGAAGCCGCTGGGCTGCTGGCCTCCCATCTGAATGTCGCCGCGGATGCACAACATCATCATGGCATGATGCTGGATGCCGCCGGGCACCAGATTATCGATCTGGGGGATGATTTTTACACCGTCGGGCGGCCGCATCCGATGATTGACCCTGCCTTACGTAATCAACTGATTACGGATCTGGGGGGGCAGCCGCAGGTACGCGTGCTGCTAGTTGATGTCGTGATTGGTTACGGCGCGACGGCAGATCCGGCTGCATCGCTGGTTCAGGCCTGGCAGAAGGCGTGCGCTGCGCGAGACCACGAGCAACCGCTGTATGCGATTGCGACGGTGACAGGTACAGAACGCGATCCGCAGTGTCGCTCACTGCAGATTGCCACACTGGAAGATGCCGGCATTGCCGTAGTGAATTCACTGCCCGAGGCAACGCTGCTTGCCGCCGAACTGATTCGTCCATCTCAACCGTTATCTGACAAATCCGCACCTTCGCTACTGGAAAAAGTGGCGGTCATCAATGCCGGGTTACGCAGTTTTGCACTGGATTTACAGGCTGCGGAAATGCCTGTGGTGCATTACCAGTGGGCGCCTGTCGCTGGCGGTAATAAGAAACTGGCTCGTTTATTAGAACGTTTGCAATAAGGGGTTCCAATGTTTACATCAGTGGCGCAAGCCAATGCTGCAGTAATCGAACAAATTCGTCGTGCGCGTCCACACTGGCTGGATGTGCAACCTGCCTCCTCATTAATCCGCGAGCTCAATGAAGGGAAAACGCTGCTGCATGCGGGACCGCCAATGCGTTGGCAAGAAATGACCGGTCCGATGAAAGGGGCCTGTATTGGTGCATGTCTGTTTGAAGGGTGGGCCAATGATGAGATGAGCGCGCTGGCTTTACTGGAGCAGGGCAAAGTCCGGTTCGTACCTTGCCACCATGTTAATGCTGTGGGGCCAATGGGGGGAATCACCTCTGCCAGCATGCCGATGCTGGTAGTGGAAAATATCACCGACGGTAACCGGGCTTACTGCAATCTCAACGAAGGGATTGGCAAAGTGATGCGCTTCGGCGCGTATGGTGAGGATGTCCAGCAGCGTTTACGTTGGATGCGCGATGTCCTGATGCCTGTTTTAAGCGCGGCGCTGGCCAATCTGGAACAGGGTATTGATCTGACCGCTATGATGGCGCAGGGCATTACGATGGGCGATGAGTTCCATCAGCGCAACATTGCCTCTTCAGCTCTGCTGATGCGAGCTCTGGCACCGCAAATTGCCCGTCTGGAACATGATAAGCAGCAGATTGCTGAGGTGATGGATTTCCTCAGCGTGACCGACCAGTTCTTCCTTAACCTGGCGATGGCTTACTGCAAAGCGGCAATGGATGCCGGGGCACTGGTGCGTTCCGGCAGTATTGTGACCGCAATGACCCGTAATGGCGACATGTTCGGGATCCGGGTGAGCGGACTTGGCGATCGCTGGTTTACCGCGCCGGTTAACACACCGCAGGGGCTGTTCTTTACCGGCTTCTCGCAGGAACAAGCTAACCCGGATATGGGCGATAGCGCCATCACCGAAACCTTTGGGATTGGCGGTGCCGCGATGATCGCGGCCCCTGGCGTAACGCGGTTTGTCGGCGCCGGAGGAATGGAGGCCGCGAAGTCCGTTTCCGAGGAGATGGCTGAAATCTATCTGGAACGCAATATGCAGTTGCAGATCCCTGGCTGGGATTTCCAGGGGGCTTGCCTTGGTCTTGATATCCGTCGCGTCGTGGAAACAGGTATTACGCCGCTGATCAACACGGGTATTGCCCATAAAGAAGCCGGTATTGGTCAGATCGGCGCGGGCACCGTTCGTGCGCCGCTGGCCTGCTTTGAGCTGGCTCTGGAAGCGCTGGCTGAAAG
>NZ_JAHLQZ010000356.1:0-2027 GCF_018919505.1 Citrobacter sp. S55_ASV_140 | reverse complement strand
ACATAGCCTTCTCCGTCCCCCCTTCGCAGTAACACCAAGTACAGGAATATTAACCTGTTTCCCATCGACTACGCCTTTCGGCCTCGCCTTAGGGGTCGACTCACCCTGCCCCGATTAACGTTGGACAGGAACCCTTGGTCTTCCGGCGTGCGGGTTTTTCACCCGCATTATCGTTACTTATGTCAGCATTCGCACTTCTGATACCTCCAGCAACCCTCACAGGCCACCTTCAACGGCTTACAGAACGCTCCCCTACCCAACAACACATAGTGTCGCTGCCGCAGCTTCGGTGCATGGTTTAGCCCCGTTACATCTTCCGCGCAGGCCGACTCGACCAGTGAGCTATTACGCTTTCTTTAAATGATGGCTGCTTCTAAGCCAACATCCTGGCTGTCTGTGCCTTCCCACATCGTTTCCCACTTAACCATGACTTTGGGACCTTAGCTGGCGGTCTGGGTTGTTTCCCTCTTCACGACGGACGTTAGCACCCGCCGTGTGTCTCCCGTGATAACATTCTTCGGTATTCGCAGTTTGCATCGGGTTGGTAAGTCGGGATGACCCCCTAGCCGAAACAGTGCTCTACCCCCGAAGATGAATTCACGAGGCGCTACCTAAATAGCTTTCGGGGAGAACCAGCTATCTCCCGGTTTGATTGGCCTTTCACCCCCAGCCACAAGTCATCCGCTAATTTTTCAACATTAGTCGGTTCGGTCCTCCAGTTAGTGTTACCCAACCTTCAACCTGCCCATGGCTAGATCACCGGGTTTCGGGTCTATACCCTGCAACTTAACGCCCAGTTAAGACTCGGTTTCCCTTCGGCTCCCCTATACGGTTAACCTTGCTACAGAATATAAGTCGCTGACCCATTATACAAAAGGTACGCAGTCACACCCGAAGGTGCTCCCACTGCTTGTACGTACACGGTTTCAGGTTCTTTTTCACTCCCCTCGCCGGGGTTCTTTTCGCCTTTCCCTCACGGTACTGGTTCACTATCGGTCAGTCAGGAGTATTTAGCCTTGGAGGATGGTCCCCCCATATTCAGACAGGATACCACGTGTCCCGCCCTACTCTTCGAGTTCACAACACATGCGTTTTTGTGTACGGGACTATCACCCTGTACCGTCGGACTTTCCAGACCGTTCCACTAACACACATGCTGATTCAGACTCTGGGCTGCTCCCCGTTCGCTCGCCGCTACTGGGGGAATCTCGGTTGATTTCTTTTCCTCGGGGTACTTAGATGTTTCAGTTCCCCCGGTTCGCTTCGTTAACCTATGTATTCAGTTAACGATAGTGTGACGAATCACACTGGGTTTCCCCATTCGGAAATCGCCGGTTATAACGGTTCATATCACCTTACCGGCGCTTATCGCAGATTAGCACGTCCTTCATCGCCTCTGACTGCCAGGGCATCCACCGTGTACGCTTAGTCGCTTAACCTCACAACCCGAAGATGTTTCACTTCTGATTGCGAAAATTTGAGAGACTCGAACACACCTTTTATCTGTTCTTATTACGGAGAACAGACACAGTGTGTCGTTTCAATTTTCAGCTTGATCCAGATTTTTAAAGAGCAAAACTTCGCAGTGAACCTTTTCAGGTACACTCTGAAGTTTTCTTGGGTTGTTGCAGTAAAGATGGTGGAGCTATGCGGGATCGAACCGCAGACCTCCTGCGTGCAAAGCAGGCGCTCTCCCAGCTGAGCTATAGCCCCATCGTAGTTAAAATCTCATCAACCTTAATTTCCGTTGAGGCAAGGCGTGGTGACACGAAGCATACTTAAAGTATGTGAGTGTCGCCGCAACGCAGCATCAGCAGAAATTTGGTAGGCCTGAGTGGACTTGAACCACCGACCTCACCCTTATCAGGGGTGCGCTCTAACCACCTGAGCTACAAGCCTGCAGAGATTTTCTTACTGCTAATTTTCATCAGACAATCTGTGTGAGCACTGCAAAGGTCGGTTCTTTAAGGTAAGGAGGTGATCCAACCGCAGGTTCCCCTACGGTTACCTTGTTACGACTTCACCCC
>NZ_JAHLQZ010000355.1:0-2039 GCF_018919505.1 Citrobacter sp. S55_ASV_140 | reverse complement strand
AAGCAGTACCGATTAATATTTAAATGGGTTAACGGTAAGGCCGAAGATGTGTACTTAGACCCACACATCTACTAGAAAAATGTAAGGTAACGATATGAAACAGGCAACCAGAAAACCAACTACTGTGGGTGATGTCCTGCAATATGAATACCTGGAGCCGCTCGATCTGAAAATTAACGATCTAGCTGAAATACTGCATGTTCACCGTAATACGGTGAGCGCACTGGTCAATAATAATCGCAAATTAACAACGGATATGGCATTTCGCCTGGCGAAAGCGTTTGATACCTCCGTTGATTTCTGGCGTAACCTACAGTCGGCGGTTGACTTGTGGGAAGTTGAAAATGACATGCGGGCGCAAGAAGAACTGAACCGTATTATGTCTGTTAAAGACTTTGTCGCGCAGCGAAATGTCGCCACTAAGAAAGTCGCCTGATAGGCTGCTTATAGGCCGGAGCAGGTGTTTCACCGCGTCCGGCAAATCTCGCTAATCCAGCACAATCTCCATCCCGTCATATCCTGCTTCGATGCCTGTCGGCAGCGGATTTTCCATCAGCCACAGATCAAACTGATGGCTGATATGCGTCAGGATAACCCTTGGACAGCGGATAACCTCGTTCAGCGCGATGACGGTATTGAGATCGCAATGATTGCGCGGCGGTTCGGCGCGCGGGGCATGGCTGCAGTCGATGATAATCACCTGCGGTGGGTTATTGTGGAGAAACTTCTGCGTCTTATCGGGAAGCCCAGCGGTGTCGGAGAACCACGCCACCCGGCTGTGCGCGGTCTCGAACAAATAGCCAAACGTCAGCTTTGAATGGTTGAGCGGCAGCGGCGTCACCTGCAACCCTTGCAGGTCAAATACCACGAACGGCGCAATGGTATGGCTAAAATCGAGAATACCGGGATGCTTAAACAGATCGTCGCAACCCTGCTCATCCGGTGGGCCGTACACCGGGATGCTCGCCCCCACGCCCCAGCGCAACGGAAACAGTCCTTGCACATGATCCATATGATAGTGGGTCAGCAGAAACTGCTGAAAGCTGCCCGCTGGCCAGTCGTCCATCAGATGCGGGATCCCCGCGTCCAGCAGGGTTACCGCATGATTGAATTTGACCACCCCGCTACAGGGGCGTCGACGGTATTGCGCCTGTACGCGCGCCCGCTGACAGGCCGCGCAGTCGCAGCCAAATGCCGGCACCAACTGCGCGCCGCCGGTTCCCGTCAGCGTAATGGTCAGACTCATGACTCCCCCTACAACGGTTTGGTGAAGCGGAAATGGCTCTGGGTATAGCCTTCGCGCTGGTAGAAACGGTGCGCGTTAAGGCGTTGGGTGCTGGTGGAAAGCTCGGTCATTTCTGCGCCTGCTTCGCGTGCGGTGGCTTCGGCCCAGGCCAGTAGCTGACTGCCTACCGTTAATCCTCGCGCCTGTGGCATCACCACCAGTTCCTGAATCTCGCCAATCCAGTTGGCGTGGTGCAGATGAAACTGCAGGTGCAGACCGATCAAGCCGACGACTTCTCCGTCGAGCAGCGCCAATTGGTAGTGCATATTAGGATCTTGCAGATTCGCGGCGTATCCGGCGCTAAAGGCCTGGCGATCGAATTGTCCCTGCTTGAGTTCACAGATAAGCGCGTAAACCGCATCGGTATCGTAGAGCGTGGCGTGGCGTAATTCACAGACAGACATGTTTCTTCTCCTTGCGTCCCATCAGGGCGAGCAGTGTATCGACAGACTGTAGCAAACTGCCATCATTGTTGAGGACGTGGCAGTCATACGGCGCGTAGCGTGCCGCGCGTTCAAGGCGGGCGGCGATTTCCGTTTCACTCTCCCGCCCACGCGCCTGCAGACGCTGCCGTAGAATCGCTGGGGAAACCTGTAAGCAAATAGGAAGTAACGACGCGCCATAACGAGCCTGCGCCTGGGGCAGATGGGCGCGCGATCCGTTGACCACCACATCAAAACCGGCGTGCAGCCAGAGGTCAATCTCCACGCCCACGCCGTAGTAGAAGCCGTTTGCATGCCAGCTCAGCGCCAGC
>NZ_JAHLQZ010000354.1:0-2039 GCF_018919505.1 Citrobacter sp. S55_ASV_140 | reverse complement strand
CTCTATAACTGGCAGGATGATGAGCTTAATTATCGTCGTCTGGATGCGATCATGGATGTTCAACAACATGAAATACAGCGCTTTGAAAAAGGATTTCTACTACGAGGGGTGGACATCGAAATAACGCTTGATGAGAACGGATTTACCGGTGAGGGCGATATTCATCTGTTTGGAGAAATGCTTAACCGCTTTTTTGCATTGTATGCGGATATTCATTTGTTTAATCAGCTTACTTTAATCATACAGCCGGCAGGGAAAAGCTTGCGATGGAAAGAGAATCACAATCAGCGGCTACCCGGCTGCTAAATAGCCTTGGTGAAAACCTGCCCCGTACCAATTTTTATCGTTTCTGCCAGTTGCTGGAACAGTGGGGGCCACAAGCACCCTGTCCCGGAAGCCAACAAAGCCCGCGCTTCGATGCCGTTCGTTTTCGCCCTCATCCGGGAATGGGCTTCCCGGCGGGGGAACTAAAAAGTGCAGTATATGATCCGCAACAACCCATACTGCCGCCAACGGTTCGGGTCACTTTTATGGGGTTGTATGGTGTGGAATCGCCGCTGCCGACAACCTATCAGGATGATATCGCCCAGCGTCAGGAAGGCTCAGACGTAGCCGCTGAGTTTCTGGATATTTTTAATCACCGCTTAATTACGCAGTTTTATCGAGTCTGGCGTAAATATAGCTATCCAGCGACCTTTCGCCCGGGCGGTACAGATGAAACGTCGCAATATTTACTGGGGCTAACCGGGTTGGGGATTCCGGGATGTGGTAAACAAACCGAGACCCCGTTATCGCGTTTTTTGGCGCTGTTAGGAATAATGAGAATGCCAACTCGCACGGCGGAAGGAATATCCGCGCTGGTTTCTTTATTATCGCCAACAACAAATATCACCGTGACCCCTCATGATAAACGCTTAATCCTGCTGGATAAGGCGTTAAAAATGAGTACACGGCAACCCGTTAGCCTTCATTCTCGTCCGGTGATGGGGCATAGCGCCGTAGATATTAACAGCCAGGTGCTAATTACTCTGACAACGGATGCTCCCGATGAGGTTCGTGGCTGGTTACCCGGTGGTCAGCTTTACCATGATTTTCTCGCGCTGATGCACGTTTATTTAGGTGCCAGAGTGAGTGCGAGGCTGCAATTACGGATTCCTCGCTCGGCGCTTCCGGATGCTCAACTTACCAGTAATAAAAGTGAACGCGCAGTACAGCTCGGCCGAACGGCTGTAATGCGTCTGGATAATCCGGAAACGAAGAATCAACTCATAACGATTACACTTGGGCTTTGGCAGAGCCTTAGTCAACACGATCAGCGGAGGGAAGCCGATGAGACTGGCGATTATCGCTATTAATTTTGCCGTAATAACCGCAATGACCAGTCTGGTAACCGGATGTGGTCTGACACAAAAAGTATCTGAAGGCGCAGTGTCATTAACGAAGTCAATTTTTTATAAGGAAATTAAAACATTGCATTTGGATCTTTCCGCCAGAGAAGCCGCTAATAAAAATGCGCAGGGTATCGCGCTTTCAACTGTCGTCCGTATTTACCAACTCAGAGATCGTAAAGCATTTGATTCGGCAAACTATCAGTCTTTATTTGCGCAAGACAGCACGGCGGTGAAAGCAGATTTATTGGCTCAGAAAGATATTCGGGTACGTCCTGGTGAAAGCGTAACAGTCGATATTCCACTCGAAAAGGAAGCGCAATATGTTGGCGTGGCGGGAATGTTCATTTCTCCCGATCAGTCTGAGGATTCATGGCGTGTAGTATTAGGTCGTGAAGATCTCGATCCTGATAAGGCGCGAGTGATTGAATTAAATTCTCAGGCTCTGATTCTCCTGACGCAGGAGGACGAGTAATGACTAAACGGCCTTCTCTTTATGACATCTTGCTGGGTAATTTTTCCGGTGGTTTTCCTTTGCACGCAGTGAGTGAAAACACGCAGGTCATTTTGTCCGTCCTCGATAATATGCAGCGGATTTTGAATACTCGTGCCGGTAGCCTCAAACATTTGCCCGACTACGGTCTGCCGGAT
>NZ_JAHLQZ010000353.1:0-2057 GCF_018919505.1 Citrobacter sp. S55_ASV_140 | reverse complement strand
GATGCTCGTGAATTAAACTTCGTAATGAATTACGTGTTCACTCAGAGACTTGGTATTCATTTTTCGTCTTGCGACGTTAAGAATCCGTATCTTCGAGTGCCCACACAGATTGTCTGATAAATTGTTAAAGAGCAGTTGCGACGCGCTTTAGCGCTCTGTCGCGAGGTGGCGTATATTACGCTTTCCTCTTTCAGAGTCAACCCTCATTTTCAGGTTTTTCTCTTCAACCGACCGGGCTGTTTGCGTGAAGTGATTCACATCCGCCGTGTCGATGGAGGCGCATTATAGGGATCCCATTTTTTAGCACAAGTGTTTTTTGGATCTTTTTTGCTGAATGCTTGTTTTTCACCCCTTTCGCTATATTCCTGCGCAATTTGGCTGATTTTTGATAGATAAATCACTTGCACAGTCTCGATAATCCAACCAAAGTCTTCATTACCGCTCTATTTTCGCTGAGGTAAACATGTCTGATGTACTGCGCCCTTATAAGGATCTTTTCCCACAGATCGGAAAACGCGTGATGATCGACACCAGTAGTGTCGTCATTGGCGATGCTCGTTTGGCTGATGATGTCGGAATTTGGCCACTGGTCGCGATCCGTGGCGACGTGAACTACGTGCAAATCGGTGCGCGTACAAACATTCAGGACGGCAGCGTTCTACATGTCACACATAAATCTACATCCAATCCGCAGGGTAATCCGCTGATCGTAGGTGAAGATGTCACAGTTGGTCATAAAGTCATGCTGCACGGTTGTACCATTGGTAACCGCGTATTAGTCGGCATGGGATCGATTCTGTTGGACGGTGTCGTTGTTGAAGACGACGTTATGATTGGGGCGGGAAGCCTGGTTCCGCAAAACAAACGCCTGGAGAGTGGATATCTGTACCTGGGAAGCCCGGTTAAGCAGATTCGTCCATTAAGCGATGAAGAGAAAGCAGGCTTGCAATACTCAGCTAACAACTATGTTAAGTGGAAAGATGAGTATTTAAGTCAGAGTAACCACACCCAACCCTGAGCGTCTTCCTGCTGGTCCTGGATCAATGCTTCGGCCTCTTCTTCCAGGTCCCAGCGATGTAATCGAAAGGTTTCCAGCCACTGTTCAGGCGTGTCGCCGCCAAAGCGGGACGCCAACATCTTTCCCGATATGGCACATGTTAACTGCATACCATGAACCATTGCAGGGAAAACAATGGCATTTACATCCGTCCGCCATTCTTCTCGATCGGGAAACTGGATCGCCTGATTCATGCCGACAATTCCTGTTGCATGCTTTTAATGACCGGCTCAATCTGGGGTAAAACACCATGCCAGAGTAAAACAGCATGTGCAGCTTGCCCCACCAGCATCCCCAGACCATCGGCATACTGTTTCGCCCCATGCTTTTCACACCAGGAAAGGAACGGCGTATTCCCTTTCTGATAAAACATGTCGTAGCAGTAGACGGAGGGATGGATAAGAGATGCAGGAATAGACGGGACCTCACCGCTAATACCGCTGGACGTCGCGTTAATAATCAGATCAAAGCTGCGATTATCAAGTTCGTCCATTCCCACCGCCTGCACGCTACCGGTATGAGAGAAGAGCTGTGCCAGTTCTTCAGCGCGGTAGGCCGTACGATTAACAATGGTTACCGCACAATCCATAGAAAGAAGAGGTAGCAATACCCCACGGGATGCACCGCCCGCACCAATCAGCAGAATTCGCGATCCGGGACGAATGAAAGATAAACGCTCAAGATCGCTTAATAAACCGATACCATCCGTGTTATCTCCCAGCAAACGTCCATCCTCCAGCCGTTTAAGGGTGTTAACTGCTCCAGCTAGCGATGCCCGCTCTGTTAATTCATCGGCACGCGCAAACGCCTCTTCTTTAAAAGGAACGGTGACATTTGCCCCCTTCCCCCCCTCAGCAAAAAAGGCGTTCAGCGAATTCACAAAGTCATTGATCGGCGCCAGTACGCGTCCATAGGAGTAATCAATCTTCAGCTGCTCTGCAAATTGCTGATGAATAAAAGGCGATTTACTGTGCGCTATCGGATTACCAAAAACAGCATA
>NZ_JAHLQZ010000352.1:0-2097 GCF_018919505.1 Citrobacter sp. S55_ASV_140 | reverse complement strand
GATTTTACCCATCGCCATCAGACGGAAGTTATCGGCGATAAATGTCACCAGTCGCTTCTGAGTCAGCACCAGCGGGTATTTCTGGAAAATGGTACTTTCTTCCGGCTGTTCGATATGCTGATCCAGCATACGCAGACCACCGTTCTGCACCATTTCCAGCAGCTCATACAGGCACATCAGTAGCTGACGCTGAAATTCCGGTCCCATTTTCTTTTTACTGATCACCCCTTTGATCTGATGGGCGATCTCTTTCAGCACATGTACCGGGTTCCCAATAATCATCGCCCCCAGGCCAGCACCAACGATAATAATAATTTCTGCTGGCTGCCAAATAGCAATTAACTGCCCACCAGCCTCAAAGTAGCCGCCAAATACGCAGCCCAAAACCACTAATAAGCCAAAAATCTTTTGCATTACGTCCTCCGCATGTTGATTCGGAATTGTTAGTCTGGATATAAACAATCACGAATCTTGTGCGTGATTTTTTTATTCATTTGACAGATTCGGGCTTCGGTCAGCCCTAATACCAGCGCGATCTCTTTTAAATTCATATCGTGTTGGTAATACATTGAGAGCACGAGACCCTCTTTTTCGCTGAGTTGGCTCAGGGCGTAACTCAACATTTCCTGCGTGACGAATTGCTCTTCCAGCCCCCGCCCTTCGAGCGGTGCTATCGGCATATCGCCATTCAGTAATTCATCCAGGCTGGCCAGCGTTTCCGCACCTTCCAGCTGTTGGTATTCCTGATAATCCTCAGACGATAATCCCCGTCGGGACAACTCCTCCCATGAGGGTTCATGCCCAAGCTGTGTGCGCGCATCACGAATCAAATCTTTAATCTGATGGTATTTTTGGCGTAGCTGGCGAGGCCGCCAGTCGAGGCTGCGCAGCTCATCCAGAATTGCGCCGCGTATGCGGTGAACGGCATAACCGGCAAAACCTTCGTCTGGTTGACCGTAGCGTCGAATCGCATTCAGCAATCCCATCAACGCCGTTTGTTCCATATCCTGCCTGTCCATAACGCAGGTACATTGCGGCGCAAGTTGACGCACCACTTTGCGCACCAACGGCAGATAAGCCTGTAAATAATGGCTCTCTTGCTTTGGCGTAAGCATGGGCGTCGCATTAAAGTCTTCTGACTCGTAAGCATCCTGTATCATGTTATTTCCTGGCTTGTCGCTTATTGGAACACGACTTTTTTCACCAATATCTCCTTATAAGGTGTCGCCATTTTGCGTTTCGCTAATTCAACTTTCAGATTTTCAAATATTTTCTTTCTGATTTCGGAGATCTTCAGCGCCCGAATATCTTCATACTTCATATTCGAAAGCTCATCTACGGTAATACTTTGATAGAGCGGTTCGTCCTGCTTAATTTTTTCAGCATCTTTCTCTGAATCAACAACCATCACCAGCTCAGCGACCATATAGCGATCGCCGCCTTCATCATCATGCAGCGTAACCACCGTTTCTGGCAGGGAGACAAAAATATTGTTGGACTCATCCTGGCTATCTTCCGCTTCGTGAGCGGGAGTCGCTGCCGCAGCCGTGGTTCCCTTATTCATAGCATGATAAATGCCCCATCCGGCCCCCCCCGCAATACCCAAAGCGACGACGGAACTGATCACACACGCGATAACGATTTTCTTCATTTTGCTTTTACACTTTGATCAGAACGGATTCATTCCGTTGAAATTGAGGTTCATCATTGAGCACTAATGCTGACGCCACCTCATCCTGTTGATGACCTGACTGCTGTTTTTGCTGCTGCGATTGCCCCTCGGAAGAGACCTGAACATTGACTTCCATGAAGTTCTGCGCCGTCAGGTGCTGACGCAGGTTTTCGCTAAACTGCTGCAATGAGCGGCAGACATCGCTCTGATTTGCGCCGATGTGTACCATCAGCTTCCCAGCATCCAGTTGCACAGCAATTTCAAGTTTGCCCAGCGACGGAGGATCAAGACGGATGGTCGAAATTTGCTGTTGCTGACCTATCTGGAACTGAATTCTGTCTTTAAGCAACGCAGTGAGTTTCTCCCCGAGTTCCTCCGTTGACATCGTCACTGGTGCGGAAACTGGCGTCGACACGATGTTATGC
>NZ_JAHLQZ010000351.1:0-2103 GCF_018919505.1 Citrobacter sp. S55_ASV_140 | reverse complement strand
ATTCGTATTGTCATGTTGGCAATACTGGGACTTTTTTGCCTGCTGTGGTCGGGCGTGGGTTTATTCAGTCTTCATTCTTTATCAAAAATATCAGAAGGGAATGATATTGACCGTCATCTCGTCCATCAGATGACTGTTCTCAGCCAGGGTAACGATCAGTATTTTCGTTTTGTGACGCGGTTAAGTCGCGCAATGGATGTCAAAATGAGCGGCGGAACGCCGGATTTTGCGCCAGCGCAACAGTCACTGGACAATATGAGTAAAAAACTCCAGGAGATGAAAACATTGTCTCCCGGCCCCATGGATCCTGAAGTCGCCGCGGCGGTGCTGACCAAGTGGCAGGCGCTGCTGGATAACGGCGTTATCCCACAAATGCAACTGG
The DNA here is from genome assembly GCF_018919505.1 of Citrobacter sp. S55_ASV_140. NCBI lineage: Bacteria > Pseudomonadati > Pseudomonadota > Gammaproteobacteria > Enterobacterales > Enterobacteriaceae > Citrobacter > Citrobacter sp. S55_ASV_140. Next base: position 1,721 of record NZ_JAHLQZ010000351.1, on the reverse strand, counting down.
CTCAGCAGGGCACGCTCACAGCCTTTGCGGAGCATGCCAGCACCGTTACGCCAGCCTTGAGCCGTGAATTTGGCGCCAGTGCTGAGCGTTTTAACACCACTGCGGGTGAAAGGCTCGATACCACCCGCGTTATGGTCGATGGTAAAACGTCTATCATCCGGACGCTAATTATCACCGCCGTAATCCTCGGTATTGCGCTCCTGTTCTTTACCGACCGCTACCTCGTCGCCATGATGGTGAAACCTCTGGGACGTATTCGCCAACAATTTCAACAAATTGCGCAGGGCGATCTCAGCCATTCTATTGAAGATTTTGGTCGTAACTGCGTGGGCCAACTGGTGCCATTACTGTGCGCGATGCAGGACAGCCTGCGCGAAGCCGTGAGTACCATTCGTTCTGGTAGTGACAATATCTGGCGAGGAGCGACGGAAATTTCCACCGGTAATAACGACCTCTCCTCACGTACAGAAGAGCAGGCTGCGGCGCTGGAAGAGACCGCCGCCAGCATGGAGCAGCTGACCGCAACGGTAAAACTGAACGCCGAAAATGCGCGTGAGGCCAGCCAACTGGCTGATACGGCGACAGAAACGGCAGGTAAAGGTAGCTCGCTGGTTTCAGAAGTGGTTGAGACCATGGACGGCATTGCCGCCAGTTCTAAACAGATCGCGGAAATTACCTCTGTGATTAACAGCATTGCTTTCCAGACCAATATTCTGGCGCTTAACGCGGCGGTTGAAGCGGCCAGAGCGGGCGAGCAGGGGCGCGGTTTTGCCGTGGTTGCCGGTGAGGTGCGTAACCTTGCCAGCCGTAGCGCCGGAGCGGCAAAAGAGATTGAGACGCTGATCGGCGAATCGTCGCGTCGTGTCGATCAGGGTGCTCGTCTGGTTAAAGAGACCGGATTAACGATGGAGGCGATTCTGCGCGGCGCGACAGAAGTCACCACCATCATGAAACAAATCGCCTCTGCTTCGGAAGAACAGAACAAAGGCATCTCACAGGTAAGCGTGGCGATCACGCAGATGGACAGCGTTACGCAACAGAACGCCGCGCTGGTCGAACAGGTTTCCGCCGCGGCAGTCGCGCTGGAACGGCAAACGGAAGATCTGCAACGTTCGGTGCAACAGTTCCGTCTATCAGCTAACGACGTGCAATACACTGCCACTGCGACCGCTTCCCCTTCAGCAGAACGTAAAACCTCTGCAACAGCTAAAACGGATGACTGGGTGTCGTTTTAAGCTGGCACAAAAAAGTCCCTGATACCTCTGGTCTTTGCTTAAAAAATCGCTATATAATTTATTATATAGCGATTGGGGGTTATGCATGGACAACCATTTTGGTAAAGGCCTGATGGCCGGATTAAACGCGGAAAATGCGGATAGCGCACGCTCGGTGGCGCATTTTTGCGCGGATTATAAACGCGGTTTTGTACTGGGGTTTTCACATCGAATGTTTGAAAAAACAGGCGATCGACAGCTCAGCGCGTGGGAAGCTGGCATCCTGACGCGTCGCTATGGACTGGATAAGGAGATGGTGATGGATTTCTTTAAAGAGAACCAGTCCAGTACAACAATTCGCTTTTTCATGGCCGGCTATCGGCTCGAAGCTTGATCCGAAAGGGGTATTATCTTGCTTTAATTAATTACACTATTGACCTACGCCTTCGTTTTGTTGCTCCGTCGAAGTATTATATCGCACATAACCATATAAAAAGTGTGGTAAAT
>NZ_JAHLQZ010000350.1:0-2136 GCF_018919505.1 Citrobacter sp. S55_ASV_140 | reverse complement strand
ATTTTTAATATTCGCTTCAATTCCGCGCAGGATCCCTATGCCGTCCACGACACGAGGCCAAATGCGCATATTAATAAAGTGCCAGTGGTGAGGCGCATCCGCCATGTCCGGTCCATGATCGGTAATGGCAAACAGCTTGATGCCTTTGCGACGAGCTTCAGCGATGTAATCACTTAAGGTGCTGTAGGCGTGGGTGCTGGCGACGGTATGCATATGCAGGTCAACGGGATACATAACTCTCTCCTGTAGTCATTTTCCGTCAAGGATAGCAGGTATCGCCGCCATTTATTAGCTGAAACCCGGCACTTGCCGGGTTGGCATTAGTATCCCCGTACGCGATCGACCTGACCCGTAACGGCTTTGCCACTTTCCAGATTGAAAATTGTACGGGAGATATAATCCACCGCTTCCGCCGGACGGGTAACGGCAGCGATGTGCGGTGTCATCGCCACTCGCGGATGTTTCCATAGCGGGCTGGTTTCCGGCAGCGGTTCACGGCTATAGACATCCAGCATGGCGCCTTTCACCTTGCCGCTGTCCAGCGATGCCAGAAGATCGTCTTCATTGAGATGAACGCCACGCGCCAGGTTCAGCACATAAGCGCCATCCTGTAACTGGCTAAGTAAACCAGCGTTAATGATGCCCACGGTTTCTGCCGTATTGGGTAGAAGATTGATAAGCACGCGAGTTTGACTCAAAAACGCACCCAGCTCTTCGGTACCGGCAAAGCTTTCCACGCCAGGCCAGGATTTACGCGTACGACTCCAGCAGCGCAGCGGGAACCCCCATGACTGCAAACTCTCGGCAACTTTCGCACCCAGGACCCCGGCCCCCATGATCCCGATGGTGAACTCATCGCGGGTATACTCTGGCAATGGTTGCCATTTCGCCTGATTTTTTAACGCCTGGTAATCATCAAAGCGACGAAACCAGTGCAACACCTGACTTACCGCATATTCCTGCATTTGCAGGCCCATACCCGTATCTTCCAGACGGAAAAGCGGGATCGAGGTATCCAACATTTCCGGGTGAGCGTTTAGCTTACTGAGAATGGAATCGACGCCAGCACCCAGTGCAAATACGGCTTTTAATTTTCGTCCCGCGAGCATTTCAACCGGCGGATGCCAAACCAGCGCATAGTCAGCATGCGCATTATCACCCGCTTTCCACTCACGGACGTTCGCGCCTGGTATTGCTTTTGCCAGCGCATTAATCCACCAGGTTGTTTCGAATGTTGGGTGATAAAAAATTATATCCATTTTGTCTCCTGAGCATTGCTATGCGGAACTTTCTCGCACTTATTATCATCATTTTTCGAGGGATCCTCAGAGTAGCAAATTTTAGGATGCTGGCAAAAAAAACAATTCCCGCTTATTTAAGCTCCAGATTGTTTGAAGTTTGTGTAAATGCACGTTTTTTTCAAAAAGTTGATTGACGCCGGGACGGTATTTCCCTAAATTAGCGCCCGTTCCGGTAGCGCAGGAACAACAATATGGTGAGGTGTCCGAGTGGCTGAAGGAGCACGCCTGGAAAGTGTGTATACGGCAACGTATCGGGGGTTCGAATCCCCCCCTCACCGCCATATTTTAAGAAGAGCTCGTACGCAAGTACGGGCTTTTTTTTCGCATATTGCACGCCCGTGGGGTTCGACTGCTGGCATAGTGAGAATTAAAAGAAACGGCCCCTCTCACCACTGGCAAGAGGGGCCGTTCGTTATAACCGGCTGTCGATTATGCGCCTACTGGCACATTATGCGCGGTATTTTGCAGCACCGGTCCGGTATATTTCTCGATCTGCAACTGTGACATCTGCCCGCAGTTCCCCTGCGCCAGGCTGGAGGAACCGACGTCAAAGGTCAGGCAGTTGACGTTACCGTTCTTACACAGCGAACCAGGCTGTGACGGATCGGCCGGGTCAAACCACGCTCCTTCGCTGATCCGCACCACCCCTTCACGGACGTTATCGGTAATCACTGCCCCAACCAGGATCTGCCCGCGATCGTTAAAGGCACGAACCAGATCGCCCGCACTAATGCCACGTGCGCTGGCATCCTTCGGATGGATCCAGATAGCCTCACGGTCGGCTACTGCATACTTCTTACGTAGCGGCGTGTTGTCGAGCTGAGAGTGTAGACGG
>NZ_JAHLQZ010000034.1:0-33406 GCF_018919505.1 Citrobacter sp. S55_ASV_140 | reverse complement strand
ATCTGTATGAAGCCTCGGCAATGGACGGCGCGGGTCCGTTCCAGAACTTCTTTAAAATTACGTTACCGCTGCTGATCAAGCCGCTGACGCCGCTGATGATCGCCAGCTTCGCCTTTAACTTTAATAACTTCGTGCTGATTCAACTGTTGACCAACGGCGGTCCGGACCGTCTTGGCACCACTACGCCTGCCGGTTACACCGACCTGCTCGTCAGCTACACCTACCGTATCGCCTTTGAAGGCGGCGGCGGTCAGGACTTCGGGCTGGCGGCGGCGATTGCCACCCTGATCTTCCTGCTGGTTGGCGCGCTGGCGATTGTGAACCTGAAAGCCACACGTATGAAGTTTGATTAAGGGAGATAACGACAATGGCTATGGTCCAACCGAAATCACAAAAGTTACGTTTATTCGCAACGCACTTAGGGCTGCTGATTTTTATCGCGGCGATCATGTTCCCGCTGCTGATGGTCATCGCCATTTCGCTGCGTGAAGGTAACTTCGCTACCGGCAGCCTGATCCCGGATAATATTTCCTGGGAACACTGGAAACTGGCGCTGGGCTTTAGCGTAGAACATGCGGATGGCCGCGTCACTCCGCCGCCGTTCCCGGTACTGCTGTGGTTGTGGAACTCGGTGAAAGTCGCCACCATTACCGCGATTGGTATTGTGACGCTTTCCACCACTTGTGCTTACGCCTTTGCCCGTATGCGCTTCCCGGGTAAAGCGACCCTGCTGAAAGGGATGCTAATCTTCCAGATGTTCCCGGCGGTGCTGTCTCTGGTCGCGTTGTACGCCTTGTTTGACCGCCTGGGCCAGTACATTCCGTTTATCGGCCTGAACACTCACGGCGGCGTGATCTTCGCCTATCTCGGCGGTATCGCGCTGCATGTGTGGACAATTAAGGGCTATTTTGAAACCATCGACGGTTCGCTGGAAGAAGCGGCCGCGCTGGATGGCGCCACACCGTGGCAGGCATTCCGCCTGGTACTGCTGCCGCTTTCCGTACCGATTCTGGCGGTCGTGTTTATTCTGTCATTCATTGCCGCTATTACTGAAGTACCGGTCGCGTCACTGCTGCTGCGTGATGTGAACAGCTACACCCTTGCGGTTGGTATGCAGCAGTACCTCAATCCACAGAACTACTTGTGGGGCGACTTTGCCGCCGCAGCTGTACTTTCAGCCATTCCGATTACTCTGGTGTTCCTGCTGGCACAGCGCTGGCTGGTCAACGGCCTGACGGCGGGTGGTGTGAAAGGTTAAGTTTTATCGAAGTACCTGCCCGGCAACGGGCAATGCCACTGCAACCCTCAACTTATGTTATCCCAACCTGTGACTGTTATTCGGCGCTCTACGGAGCGCCCTTTTTTATGTTATTTTGCATTGCTATTACGATTATTTCCTTTCGTGGCCCCCATCACTGCAATTATATTTACCACCTGAAAACAGACAAATTAAACAGAATTAAGATCACAGAAAAGACAAAACATAATTGCAATGTAAAAAATGATAATTGTCTTCCCTGCCTGTTAAATCCACCATCACGACACTGATCAAAAGAGCTGTATCCTCTAAGGCAGGTCTGAATGAACACCCAATATAATTCCAGTTATATTTTTTCGATTACATTAGTAGCAACATTAGGAGGGCTATTATTCGGCTATGACACCGCCGTCATATCCGGAACGGTAGAATCCTTAAATACCGTGTTTGTCGCCCCGCAACATTTAAGTGAATCCGCCGCCAACTCGCTGTTAGGCTTTTGCGTTGCCAGCGCGTTGATTGGCTGCATCATCGGCGGTGCGCTGGGCGGTTATTGCAGTAACCGCTTCGGTCGCCGGGACTCGCTGAAAATCGCCGCCCTGCTGTTCTTTATTTCCGGTATTGGTTCTGCGTGGCCAGAATTAGGATTTACCACGATTAACCCAGATAATGCCGTGCCTGTTTATTTGGCCGGATACGTCCCCGAATTTGTTATTTATCGCATCATTGGTGGTATTGGCGTTGGTTTAGCCTCAATGCTCTCACCGATGTATATTGCAGAACTGGCTCCAGCGCATATTCGTGGGAAACTGGTTTCCTTTAACCAGTTCGCCATTATTTTTGGTCAACTGCTGGTGTATTGCGTTAACTATTTCATTGCCCGTTCCGGTGACGCTAACTGGCTGAATACCGATGGCTGGCGATATATGTTTGCTTCCGAAAGTATTCCCGCCCTGCTGTTTTTACTGCTGCTGTACACCGTACCGGAAAGCCCGCGCTGGCTGATGGCGCGTGGCAGACACGAGCAGGCGGAGGGCATTCTGCGCAAAATTATGGGCAACAGCCTCGCCACCCAGGCCATGCAGGAGATCAATCAGTCACTGGAGCATGGCCGTAAGACCGGCGGACGCCTGTTGATGTTTGGTGTGGGCGTTATCGTCATCGGCGTGATGCTCTCCATCTTCCAGCAGTTTGTCGGTATTAACGTCGTGCTGTACTACGCGCCGGAAGTGTTTAAAACGTTAGGGGCCAGCACCGATGTGGCGCTCTTGCAGACTATTATTGTCGGCGTAATCAACCTGAGCTTCACCGTGCTGGCAATCATGACGGTGGACAAATTTGGTCGCAAACCGCTGCAAATAATTGGCGCATTGGGTATGGCTCTTGGGATGTTCAGCCTTGGCACCGCGTTTTACACCCAGGCTTCCGGGCTGATAGCGCTGCTGTCGATGCTGTTTTACGTCGCCGCATTCGCCATGTCCTGGGGACCGGTTTGTTGGGTGCTGTTGGCAGAAATCTTCCCGAACGCGATTCGTGGCAAAGCGCTCGCCATTGCCGTCGCCGCTCAGTGGCTGGCGAACTACTTCGTCTCCTGGACCTTCCCAATGATGGACAAAAATTCGTGGCTGGTTTCCCATTTCCACAACGGTTTCTCCTACTGGATTTACGGTTGTATGGGTATTCTGGCGGCGCTGTTTATGTGGAAGTTCGTGCCGGAAACCAAAGGCAAAACGCTGGAAGAACTTGAAGAACTGTGGGAACCCGCAGCAGAGAAAACCCAGCCAGCCTCTGCGCAGTAACCCTGACATACAACACGCCGCAGCCGGATTGCGGCGTGTTGTCTTTTACTCTCGCTTCAGCCGTTTAGAGTTACACAGCCACAGCGTAATCACTAACAGCAGGATCGCCGCAGAATAGATCAATACATCCATCGGCGCTTTATGATCGACAATGATCAACCGCACAATTGCGGTGATCCCGATATAAACAAAGTAGCGCAGCGGAAAGTGAAATCCTGACTGAAAGTACTTCACAATCAGCGCGATAAATTCAAAATAGAGAAAGTAAACCACCAGCCCTTCCACCAGCTCATACTTGCTGGTCTGTTCAGGCGCGAACAGTACATCCGCCAGGTGTAGCGTTTCTTTCCCAAGGAATACAACCAGGATCAGGCCCAGACTCAACAGCCCCAGATTCAACACGGTCTGCAAGATGGTGGAGATAAACTCCACGCGCGGACGAGATAGCGACGTCATAACGGCCCCTCCTGTTCAGTAACAAGGTTCCTGTATAACGCAGAAATGTGACAGAGATCTACATTTTTTGTTTATGTTTTGTGCAGCTCAATAATAGTGCAACAATGCTTTTGACACTAACATCTTGAACGGAATAGAAATGCTTAAGATTGAAATGGCAACCGTCGACGATGCCAGCTTGCTAAGCGCAATGGGCTATATCAGCTATCGACATCACTTTGCGCCTTTGTGGAAAAACCCGAGCGAGCTCGACGCTTATCTTGAGCAGGAATATTCCTTACCAGCGATATCCAGCAGTTTGGCCGAGCCCGGAACCTTCTGGCTTATCGCCTTTGCCGACGCGCCGGTTGGCTTTGCCAAATACAGTCTCCGCCACTCTATTGATCCAGAAGGGCGTTCAGGGGCATTGCTACATAAGATCTACCTGATGCCAGATGCAACGGGCAAACAGTACGGTGAGCAGCTTTTTGCCGAAGTTATTCGCCAGGCCAAAGAGCAGGATGAAAAATGGCTCTGGCTTGAGGTACTGGCTGATAATCCTAAGGCCCGGCAGTTCTATGAACGGCAAGGGATGACGCTTGTGAAGGAAACTGCTTTCACTACCGCCTCCCAGACCAGTATTTTGTACGTTATGGAAAAGCAGATTTAAGAGGATATAAATGATGAATATTCGTCAATCCGCTGTCCGCAACGTCACGTGCGGTGAGAATGTGGTGGTTTATGAACCGGCGAACCTGTACGACTGCATACTGGAAGACAACGTTTTTGTCGGACCATTTGTTGAAATCCAGGGCAACACGCAGATTGGCGCAGATAGCAAAATTCAGTCGCACACCTTCATCTGCGAATATGTCACCATCGGTTCCCGCTGTTTTATCGGTCATGGCGTGATGTTCGCCAACGATATGTTTCGGCAAGGAAAACCCAATGCCGACCGCACCAGTTGGGGAAGAATTACGATTGGTAATGATGTCTCGATCGGCAGTGGGGCGACCATTCTGGCAGTCACAATCTGCGATGGCGCAGTCATCGGCGCGGGAAGCGTGGTGACAAAATCGATTACCGAGAAAGGCGTGTACGCGGGCAACCCGGCAAAATTATTGCGTCGTTTGTAAGTTGCCGGGTGGCGGCATAAATGCCTTATCCGACCGACAATGTAGGCCGGATAAGCGCAGCGCACCGGGCGATCAAGCATTAACGGAAGTTCTCACTTCTGTCGCTGGTCATATCATACAGACCAAACTTACGTCCCAACTGCTGCCCACCGTCACGCGTCAACGGTGTCCAGCCAATCGCCGCACGACTGCGGGTTGGACCTGAAGAGAAGAGATCCAGCGGCACGGAAACGTACACCCCTTTGGTAAAATCGCCCTCTCCATATTCATCCGGCGAGGCGTCGGTGATGGTCGCATAGCCGCCCACCACCACACCGCTGTCGAAGCGTTTGGCAATTTCCAGCGTGCCACCCTTATCTCCCGCCAGATACTGGCCGACGCTGGCTTTCACCAGTACATCCTGGGCGAATGAAGGATTCCAGTAAGCCGTCAAATGCCCGGTCTTCACGCTGTAGTCGGTGAATTTCATCATATCCTGCGCGCTACGCCAGTCACGCTGTTTCACATAGTTGGCGTCAATGCCAAACGCCCAGTTGCTGTCTAACGGACGATACAACACTTCTGCCCCCGCCCCGCCGTACATGGTCTCCAGGTAACCAGCGTAAACCTGTCCGTAGAACCCGTTTCCGAGTGACTGGAAGTAGTTGGCCTGCAGGTTATTCACGTAGACATCGTTTTGCACATACTCGCGCACATGAGTACGCACGCGTGGTAAATGCGAATCCTGCGGCGGGTTGGTGTAGTTAAATTTGTCATAGTTATTGGCGAGGTTGGCGAACAAACTCCCGGTGGTCAGCAGATGATCGGTCACCCACCAATCCGCAGTTCCCATTACGCCCAACTGGTACATATAGAAGTTTTCCGGGCCGCCCACCGACTGATTGAGCACCGGATCGATATGAAAATCAAAGCGAGACTTATCAATATACCAACCCTGCTCGGTCGTTTTCGGCACCACGGGCTCAACGCGTTTTTGCGCCAGTTGTGTTTCATGACCCAGCGGCTCACCTTCCAGGTGTCGCTTAAGGCTGGAAACATCCGTTTCGGTCGTCACCTGCGGCAAGTTAAGGCGATTTTCGGTAATCCGGATCGTGCGGATCCCGTCGGGAAGATCGTTCATCACGATCCGATTGGCGCGTTCGATCCCTTCTCGCGAATCACGGTATTTCACCTGTTCGCCGGTCACATACAGCGTATCGCCCTGCACCTGGATTTTGGGATCCGCCAGCCCGGCGTTATATTTCAGCAGCGTTAACTGATTCGCCACTACCGAATGTTGCAGAATCGCATCCTGCGGCTGTGGTTGATACTTCGGACGGGCGTTATCGTTATAGTTTGGTCGCAAGTCGTTGAAGTTAGTCCGCAGCGTGAACCCAAACATAAAGGTGTTCCCGCGCTCATAGCTGAGGTTAACGTCGGCCCAATCGGTGACGCGATAGATAGCGCCGACGTTAAACTTGCTCTTTTGATCCAGCTTGCCCGCAAAATCCTGCTGGTAATTATTGCCTTCATACTCCAGTTTCAGGCGCAGCGGCTGCCAGGGTGTCTGATATTCCACGCCGCCAAATAACGATGCCGGACCATGAAACATCTGACTGCCGTCAATAGAACCAGCCTGCTTGTAGCTGTTATCGCGATGACAGAATTTATCGCTGTATGAGCAAAACGGATTGCTGACGTTGCCGCTGGTGCCAAGATACCCCCAGCCCAGACCGAGCGAGAAATCAAACGGGCCCCAGGCTTTATTCGCCACAATATACTCCGCATCAAACAGACCCGTCCCGCCGATATCCCGCGCGCCAACGGCCACCTGCGGCATCCAGTAGCTCTCTTCCCACAGCCGCAGTTTGAGATCAAACGCTTTATCCTTGTATGTCTGATCGCCAGAAAATGACTCCACGCTGCTGTATTTTTTGGTACGCACATCGGTATAGCGCAGCGTGGTTTCCAGCCAGGGGAACAGTTGCACCGACGCAGAGTAGTAGCGGTACTGATCGTTGTCACGGTAGTTGAGGCTCATTTCCCCTTCACGCGCCATCCGTGCTGTCGGGGTTTGCAGCAGGCCTACGCCGCCAAAATCGGACTGGGATGGACCAATAGGCGCAGGCCATGTTTCACCGTGACAGGCAACGCTTACGCCCAGCGCCAGTAAGCTGAGCAGATAAGTTTTTCTCATTATTCAGGTATCCGCTGGGTCAGGGTGTGAAGAATATCGGCATTGATTTCATCCGGGGTACTGCTCCAGAAGGCATCAGAGAGTCCGACAAAAATGATGCTGCCGGGCATCGGCTCAACGTGACGTTTGTTCCAGTAAGCGATAGGAACTTTTTGCGAGCGTCCATCGGGATAGATGACCCACGCGTAGCTGCGATCCGCTCCGCTGAGCCGACTTTGCCCATCGAGATAGCTGGCGACATCACGCCCGGGCACAAACGGTTGTTTACCCGGACGGCTTAGCAAACCAAACAATGTGATATCCGTTGGCTGCGATCCAACCCATAGCGTGTAGTTGCCCTGCAAAGGCGGGTTGCCTCGCTCGCTGACGCGCACCACATCCGGGTCAAGGTTAATGTTCTGTCTGCCGGTCACCTTCAGCGCCTGAATTTGCTGGCGTAATGCGTTGATAGCCGCCGCATCGTCACCGCTTTCTTCAGCACTCAGCGCTGCCAGACGAGCCAGTAATGCCTGCCGCTGGCGTTCTGCCGCCGCCGTTGCCCGCTCTTCGCTGATGACCGCTCCGGGCCACCAGCTATTACTCAGCCGCGGCTGTCCAACCAGATCGATCAGACGCTCCGCACCGGTCAATATTTTGGGTTCAGCGCTGCCTGCAATCATGACTTTGACATTGCCCGCAGCAAAAACAGAGGGTGCGCTCAGGCTAAAAACCAGCGCCATTACGGCTCGTTTCATCATGATTTTGCCGCCTTAATCAGCGTGGTTTTCACCGGGAAGAAGTTAGCTCCCAGATACTGTTCCGACTGACGGATTTGCCCTTCGCTATCGATCCAGTAGCGGTTATGCCAGCGCGTTTGATCGGTCGTTATCTCTTCATCAAGGATGCGTACTGGCGTTTCATCGCTGCCGACCTGAATGCTGTCAGTGCCATCCCATGTGAAAACAGAGCGGGCGGTGGCATAGCGCACCTGCTGATGTTCAGTCCAGCCCATCGTGCGGGTCCATGTTGCGCCATCGGCTATCTGATTGGGTTTGATGAGCGGGTCCGCTGCCAGATTATTCACCTCAATCAGGTTGTCACCGCCGAGCTGCGTTTTCACAATGCGCCCATGCTGCGTGACGAGAATGGCCTGATCCTGAGTCACCCATTTCTGTTGTCCGTTTTCTGCAAACGCGAGTACGACAAACAGCTGTGGACCACCATTGAGCTGCATATACTGGCTGGCGTAGGGCATGTTTTGGATTTCATCATCCGTCATCTGAACGCCGGGAGTACCAAACACACTCTCCCACAGCGAATGGCCCAGCCCTTCGGTGGTGGCCGAGCACGCCTGTAGTAACAGGCAAACCAATATGAGCGCTGGTCGCTTCACGACACTTCTCCGCATTATTGCCGGGTGCGCAACGCTTACCCGGCCTACAAATCCCGCAGGCTTTTGGCAATTCAAAATAACCACACCGAAGTGTGGTTAGAATTAAACGTACCGGTATTACTGGGTACTGGTGGTTGTCGTGGTTGTCGTTCCGGTATTAGAACCATCACCACCACCGGTCGCCGCAAGGGCCACCCCCACCGCAGAACTTACGGTGCTCACGCTGGTGGCAGAGGAACTTCCTGCCGAAACCGACGCGGCAGCCGACCCTGCAGCCTCACCCACCTGAACGGGGGCAGCATAGACAGAGGTCGCCGCAAGCGCAGATATAGCCCAAAGGCCATACAGAACTTTTTTCATCACAAATTCCCTTCATTTAATGAATGGAGATTTACCCAAAAGAATTTCGGGCGAGATCGAGTATACACAAGCCAAAGTGTGCAAATTACGACTGGCGGGAATTTAGGATAATGAGAAATGAAAGTAGATTGCTATTATTAATTAATAACATCAAACAGTAAAATCAATCAGTTAAAATATACACACCAGAAATACAATATCCGTAAATTCTGAAAATAACAGAAATGAAATTCCATTAAGTTAATTATTTTAGGATTATGCTCAATTAGGGAGTGAAGCAAAAGCGTAGATATCCTGGAGCAATCCTATAAAAAAGCCGATATTAATATCGGCTTTTTTATTTCATTAATGCCGGATGGCGGCTAAACGCCTTATCCGGCCTACAAATGTGTGCCTGTAGGCCGGATAAGCGCAGCGTCATCAGGCGCGCCAGGACTTATAACGGTTAATCAAACCGTTAGTCGAGCAATCATGGCTGGTAATCTCTTTATCATCATTCAGCTCCGGCAGGATGCGATTTGCCAGCTGTTTGCCCAGCTCCACGCCCCACTGGTCGAAAGTGAAGATGTTCAGGATTGCGCCCTGAGTAAAGATTTTGTGCTCATACAGCGCAATCAACGCCCCCAGGCTGAACGGCGTGATTTCACGCAGCAGGATGGAGTTGGTTGGGCGGTTGCCTTCGAACACTTTGAACGGCACCACGTGTTCCAGCGTTGCCGGATCTTTACCCTGGTCGCGGTATTCCTGCTCAACCACTTCACGAGATTTACCGAACGCCAGCGCTTCAGTCTGAGCAAAGAAGTTAGACAACAGTTTCGGATGGTGATCCGACAGCGGGTTGTGGGTAATAGCCGGGGCGATGAAATCGCACGGCACCATTTTTGTACCCTGGTGGATCAGCTGGTAGAACGCATGCTGGCCGTTAGTCCCCGGCTCACCCCAAATGATTGGGCCGGTCTGGTAATCCACCGCATTGCCGTTACGGTCCACGTATTTACCGTTGGATTCCATATTGCCCTGCTGGAAGTAGGCCGCGAAACGGTGCATATACTGGTCATACGGCAGGATCGCTTCGGTTTCAGCACCGAAGAAATTGTTGTACCAGATACCGATCAGCGCCAGCAGCACCGGCAGGTTTTTCTCCGCCGGGGTAGTGGAGAAATGTTTGTCCATCGCGTGCGCGCCGGACAGCAGCTCTACGAAGTTGTCGAAACCGACGGACAGGATGATCGACAGACCAATCGCTGACCACAGGGAGTAACGACCGCCAACCCAATCCCAGAATTCGAACATATTAGCGGTATCAATACCGAATTCGCCAACCGCTTTACCGTTGGTGGAGAGCGCCGCGAAGTGTTTGGCAACATGCTTGTTGTCGCCCGCGGTCGCCAGGAACCAGTCACGCGCGCTGTGGGCGTTAGTCATGGTTTCCTGGGTGGTGAAGGTTTTAGATGCGACCAGGAACAGCGTGGTTTCCGGGTTCACTTTCTTCAGTACTTCAGCGATGTGCGTCCCATCGACGTTAGACACAAAGTGCATGTTCAGGTGGTTTTTGTACGGACGCAGCGCTTCGGTCACCATGAACGGACCAAGGTCGGAACCGCCGATACCGATGTTCACTACATCAGTAATGGCTTTGCCGGTATAGCCTTTCCAGCTTCCGGAGATGATCGCTTCAGAGAAGGATTTCATCTTCTCCAGCACCGCGTTCACTTCCGGCATCACATCTTTGCCGTCAACGATGATTGGGGTATTGCTACGGTTGCGCAGCGCCACGTGCAGCACGGCACGGTCTTCGGTACGGTTGATTTTCTCACCGGAGAACATGGACTTGATGGCGCCTGCCAAATCGGTCTCTTTCGCCAGATCCTGCAGTTTGGCCAGCGTCTCTTCAGTGATGCGGTTTTTGGAGAAATCCACCAGCATCTGATCGTCAAACGTCGCGGAAAATTTGGTGAAACGATCGCTATCTTTCGCGAACAGATCGGCGATAGTAACGTCTTTCATCTCTTCAAAGTGTTTTTGTAGTGCCTGCCAGGCTGAGGTCTGCGTTGGATTGATGTTTTTCATTAGCAATACTCTTCTGATTTTGAGAATTGTGACTGAGATCGATTGTAACGCCAGTCACAGAAAAGTGTGATTGTTTTAATGCCATTGCCAGGGCATCCGCCAAACGAGGCTACAAAGTATAGCCGTTATCAGCGTTGTTATTAGTACCGTTACTCAACGCAGTTGCAGCATGAAAAATCCGCATAATCCCAGCGTTGACAGTGCAAGCTACACATTTTATTTATAAATACGGTATTTGCATTTGCGCCTGCACCGGTTTCCGTTCTGCCTTATGTGCCATGGTCGCTCTATTCACTCCCTGACACGAGGTAGTTATGACTGATGTAGTTGTCTCCAAGTTTGGCGGTACCAGCGTGGCGGACTTTGATGCCATGAATCGCAGCGCTGATGTGGTGCTTTCTGATGCGAACGTCCGGTTAGTGGTGCTCTCCGCATCGGCAGGTATTACGAACCTGCTGGTTGCTCTGGCGGAAGGGCTGGAGCCAACCGAGCGCTTCGAAAAACTCGACGCCATTCGCCAAATTCAGTTCAATATTCTGGAACGCCTGCGTTATCCAAACGTGATTCGTGAAGAGATCGAACGCCTGCTGGAAAACATCACCACGCTGGCAGAGGCGGCGTCACTGGCGACCTCAACCGCGCTGACCGACGAACTGGTCAGCCACGGTGAGCTGATGTCTACCCTCCTGTTTGTTGAGATCCTGCGTGAGCGCAACGTCCAAGCGCAGTGGTTTGACGTGCGTAAAGTGATGCGCACTAACGATCGTTTCGGTCGTGCAGAACCCGACGTCGCGGCGCTGGCCGAACTGGCAACGCTCCAGTTAGCACCACGTCTGAGTGAAGGTCTGGTGATTACTCAAGGCTTTATCGGCAGCGAAAGCAAAGGCCGCACTACCACGCTGGGACGCGGCGGCAGTGATTATACGGCCGCCCTGCTGGCTGAAGCGCTGCACGCAACGCGCGTCGATATCTGGACCGATGTTCCCGGCATTTACACCACCGATCCGCGCGTCGTTCCAGCCGCTAAACGTATTGATGAAATCGCCTTCGAAGAAGCCGCGGAAATGGCGACCTTCGGCGCGAAAGTGCTGCACCCGGCAACCCTGTTACCTGCCGTACGTAGCGATATCCCGGTGTTTGTTGGCTCCAGTAAGGATCCAAAAGCAGGCGGTACGCTGGTATGCAATAAAACCCAAAATCCACCGTTGTTCCGTGCCCTGGCGCTACGCCGTAAGCAAACGCTGCTAACGCTGCATAGCCTGAATATGCTGCACTCTCGCGGCTTTTTAGCGGAAGTGTTCGGCATCCTGGCGCGCCACAACATCTCGGTAGATTTAATTACCACATCGGAAGTCAGCGTGGCGCTGACGCTGGATACCACCGGTTCAACGTCTACTGGCGATACGCTGTTAACACAGTCTCTGCTGATGGAACTGTCTGCCCTGTGTCGGGTTGAAGTGGAAGAAGACCTGGCGCTGGTGGCGCTGATTGGCAACGACCTGTCCAAAGCCTGCGGCGTGGGTAAAGAGGTGTTCGGCGTACTGGAGCCGTTCAACATCCGCATGATTTGCTACGGCGCGTCCAGCCATAACCTGTGCTTCCTGGTGCCAGGTACCGAAGCCGAACAGGTGGTACAGAAGCTGCACCATAATTTGTTTGAATAATATTTCATCACGCGATAAACAATAACTATAGCCGGGCTCGAACCCGGCTTTTTTATAACAACACAACACATTTCAATCGCAAGGAATATAACATGCTCGCTACTCTGACGCGGCTGTTCCCATTATGGGCACTGCTGCTCTCTGTTATTGCGTATTACACGCCCTCCACCTTTACACCTGTCGGGCCATTCGTGCCGTCGTTACTGATGCTGATTATGTTCGGCATGGGCGTCCATTTGAAGGTGGATGACTTTAAACGTGTACTCTCACGTCCTGCGCCGGTCGCCGCGGGTATTTTCCTGCATTATCTGGTGATGCCGCTCGCCGCCTGGATTTTGGCGCTGGCTTTTAATATGCCGCCGGAACTGTCCGCAGGCATGGTGCTGGTCGGTAGCGTCGCCAGTGGAACAGCTTCTAATGTCATGATCTATCTGGCAAAAGGTGATGTGGCGCTCTCCGTGACTATTTCATCCGTTTCAACGTTGGTCGGCGTCGTCGCCACACCGCTGCTGACACGGCTGTATGTCGATGCGCATATTCAGGTGGATGTGATGGGTATGCTGCTGAGTATTCTGCAGATCGTGGTCATTCCGATTGCCCTGGGACTGGTCATTCACCATCTGTTCCCACGCGTCGTAAAAGCCGTCGAGCCGTATCTGCCCGCGTTTTCTATGGTGTGCATCCTGGCGATCATCAGCGCCGTCGTGGCAGGCTCTGCTTCGCACATTGCGTCCGTTGGCTTTGTGGTGATTATCGCCGTTATCCTGCATAACACCATTGGCCTGCTCGGCGGCTACTGGGGCGGAAAACTGTTTGGTTTCGACGAGTCGACTTGTCGTACGTTAGCTATCGAAGTCGGCATGCAGAATTCAGGGCTGGCTGCTGCGCTGGGCAAAATCTATTTCGGCCCGCTTGCCGCCCTGCCCGGCGCGCTGTTCTCCGTTTGGCACAACCTTTCCGGTTCGCTGCTGGCAGGCTACTGGTCCGGTAAGCCGATTAAAGAGAAAGCACGCCGCTAATTGTCGGCTGTAGGCCTGATAAGTGTAGCGCTATCAAGCATAGTGCGTACACGTCGCCGGATGGCGGCTAACGCCTTATCCGGCCTACCCAGCCTCTGCACTTTGCCGTACACTGAGGATATCGGCTAACAGAGGGCACCCCTATGGCACTCCCCCGCATTACCCAAAAAGAGATGACCGAGCGCGAGCAGCGTGAACTGAAAACGCTGCTCGACCGCGCGCGCATAGCGCATGGTCGGCTGCTGACCAACGCAGAGACCAACAGCATCAAGAAAGAGTACATTGATAAACTGATGGCCTTGCGCGAAGCGGAAGCAAAAAAAGCCCGCCAGTTAAAGAAAAAGCAGGCTTATAAACCGGATGCGGAAGCATCGTTTTCCTGGTCAGCGAATACGCCAACGCGCGGCAGACGTTAACGCCCTTTCTTCTTACGCCCCGGCGAGGTAAAGCGTTTGCCGTTTGCTGCCGGGCGCGATTTCTCTTTCTCCGCAGATTTTTCGATTTTCACTACCGGGCGCTTAATGCCTGCGGTTTTTGGCTTCGCTTTCGCCTTCGGTTTGGCTTCCGAGGACGAGTTCTCGATCAGCTTAAAGAGTTCGATCAGTTCGTCATCCGTCAGGTCGCGCCATTCGCCAAGCGGCAGGCCGGATAAACTAACGTTCATGATACGCGTACGCTCAAGTTTGGTAACTTCATAGCCAAAGTGCTCGCACATGCGGCGGATCTGGCGGTTCAGCCCCTGAATCAGCGTGATACGAAACACAAACGGCGCTTCTTTCTTCACCTTACATTTTTTGGTGACGGTGCCGAGGATTGGCACACCAGCCCCCATTCCACGGATAAAGTCATCAGTGACCGGCTTATCTACTGTCACCAGATACTCTTTTTCGTGATCGTTACCGGCACGCAGGATTTTATTCACCAGATCGCCGTGGTTGGTCAGAAAGATAAGTCCCTGGGAATCTTTGTCCAGACGACCGATTGGGAATACACGCTTGCTGTGATTCACGAAATCAACAATGTTGTCGCGTTCGCTGTCTTCGGTGGTACTGACAATCCCAACCGGCTTATTCAGCGCGATAAAGACCAGATCTTCCGCTTCACGCGGCTCAATCAACCGACCATTCACTTTTACGACGTCGCCAGGCTTTACCTGATCGCCAATGGTGGCGCGTTTGCCATTCAGGAAGACATTCCCTTGTTCGATAAAGCGATCCGCCTCGCGACGCGAGCAGATTCCGCTTTCACTGATGTATTTATTTAGTCGGATGGATGAGTCGGGCAGCATAATTTCTCCTGTATACACTTCATCCTTCAAGCTGTCTCTGCGTTGGCTGCCCTCACTCACCCAGGTCGCATAGCAATCTATGCTCCCAGGGATTCGTTCCCTTGCCGCCTTGATACAACTTGAATGATTTTGTGTATTAAAAGCGAAATATACCCTACCTTGCAGGCGATAAAAAATAATCGTGTCCGACTGCCTCCGCACTATTTGTGATCTGTCCCAGCTTTTGACACAAAAGTGTTAGTAATGCATACCTGCAATTTTGCTGAGTGAAAACAAGCAGAATCAATACATTAGAGCAACATGCACATCTGTGCCGACAGCGTGCTATCGCCACATCAAATGTGCAACATAATCGGCCAGTTTAACGCGCTGAAATAAGTGAAAATAGCTTTGAGATGTGGAAAGGATGGGGTTATATCAGATCAAGAAGGCAATTTCGTGATTTGCACAAATGTGCAGGAGTCCAAAAATGGCGACGGAAAACAGCGATGATATCCGCCTGATCGTAAAAATAGCGCAGCTTTATTACGAGCAGGATATGACACAAGCGCAAATCGCCCGCGAACTGGGGATTTACCGCACCACGATCAGCCGATTACTAAAACGTGGCCGCGAGCAGGGTATCGTCACCATCGCTATTAATTACGACTACAACGAAAATCTGTGGCTGGAACAGCAGCTAAAACAGAAATTTGGCCTGAAAGAAGCGGTCGTAGTCTCCTGCGACAGCGAACAGGAAGATGAACAACTCACTATGATGGGCGTGCACGGCGCACAGCTGCTGGAACGCTTACTGGAACCCGGCGACATTATTGGTTTTTCATGGGGTCGCGCGGTGCGAGGATTGGTTGAAGGATTATCCCCGGCCAGCCAGTCACGCCAGCTGATCTGCGTACCGATTATCGGCGGACCATCCGGCAAGCTTGAAAGCCGCTACCACGTCAATACGCTGACCTACGGCGCCGCGGCAAAGCTGAAAGGGGAATCACACCTGGCCGATTTCCCGGCGCTGCTGGAAAACCCGCTGATCCGTAACGGCATTATGCAGTCCCGGCACTTCAAATCGATTTCCGCTTACTGGGATAATCTGGATGTCGCGCTGGTTGGAATTGGGTCTCCGGCAATACGCGATGGCGCCAACTGGCACGCTTTTTACGGCAGCGAAGAGAGTGATGACCTGCATGCCCGCCATGTCGCCGGAGACATTTGCTCGCGCTTTTACGATATCAACGGTGTGACCGTAGAGACCAGGATGAGTGAAAAGACGCTCGCCATCGAAACCGATAAATTAAAACAGGCACGTTACTCCATTGGTATTGCGATGGGTGAAGAAAAATACAGTGGGATATTAGGCGCATTACGTGGGAATTATATTAACTGTTTAGTCACCAACAGTCATACCGCTGAATTATTGTTGAAGTAAATAAATTCTAATTGGTCCTGCCATAATTAATTTTATGTGGGATCCCCTTATCTGAAATCGGGAGTTTATTATGCAAACGTGGTTAAACTTGCAGGGCAAAGTCATTATTGTTACCGGTGGTGCATCCGGAATTGGCCTGGCCATTGTCGAGGAGCTATTAGCGCAAGGCGCTAATGTACAAATGGCGGATATTCATGGCGGAGAAGGTAAATATGACAGCCATAGCGGATATCATTTCTGGCCAACGGATATTTCCAGTGCCAAAGCGGTTAATCATACTGTTGCTGAAATTATCCAACGCTATGGGCGTATTGATGGACTGGTAAATAATGCTGGCGTCAACTTCCCGCGCCTGCTGGTCGATGAAAAAGCACCCGCCGGGCAATACGAACTCAACGAAGCTGCTTTTGAAAAAATGGTTAATATCAACCAGAAAGGTGTGTTCTTAATGTCGCAAGCAACGGCACGCCAAATGGTAAAACAGCATAACGGCGTGATCGTGAATGTCTCTTCCGAAAGCGGGCTGGAAGGTTCAGAGGGCCAAAGCTGCTATGCCGCCACCAAAGCCGCGTTGAATAGCTTTACCCGCTCCTGGTCGAAAGAGTTGGGCAAACACGGTATTCGTGTGGTGGGAATTGCGCCTGGCATTCTGGAAAAAACCGGTCTGCGCACCCCCGAGTATGAAGAAGCGCTGGCCTGGACCCGCAACATCACCGTCGAACAGCTGCGTGAGGGTTATACCAGGAACGCGATCCCGATCGGTCGTTCAGGACGTTTAAGTGAAGTCGCTGATTTTGTTTGTTATCTCCTCTCAGATCGCGCCAGTTATATCACCGGAGTAACCACTAACATTGCGGGCGGAAAAACGCGCGGCTAAGGAGGTTTTATGGTCAATGCAATCTTCTGTGCTCACGGCAATCTGGCCTGCGCCATGCTGGAATCGGTACAGATGGTCTACGGCGATGTCAACGTCGAAGCTGTGGCATTTGTCCCAGGGGAGAACGCCAGCAACATTGTAGAAAAACTGAAAAAGTTAGCAAGTGCTCACGCTAATGATGAATGGCTGATTGCCGTCGATCTGCAGTGTGGCAGTCCCTGGAATGCTGCCGCTTCACTGGCAATGCAAAACCCCACCATTCGCGTCATTAGCGGGTTGTCGCTGCCATTAGCGCTGGAACTGGTAGACAACCAAAGCAGTATGAATGTGGATGAACTGTGCGAACACCTGACGACCATTGCTCAACAAACCTGTGTCGTCTGGCAACATCTGGAAACGACCGAAGAGGATTTCTGATGAACATTACCCTTGCTCGTATCGATGACCGCTTGATTCACGGTCAGGTAACCACCGTCTGGTCGAAGGTGGCGAATGCCCAACGAATTATTATCTGCAATGACGACGTTTATAACGATGAAGTACGTCGAACATTATTACGTCAGGCAGCCCCGCCAGGAATGAAGGTTAACGTCGTTAATATCGAAAAGGCAGTCGCTGTTTACCATAACCCGCAATATCAGAGCGAAACTGTTTTTTATCTGTTTACCCGCCCGCAGGATGTTTTAGCAATGGTAAAACAAGGGGTAAAAATTGCCACGTTAAATATTGGCGGCATGGCCTGGCGACCGGGTAAAAAACAATTAACCAAAGCCGTTTCTTTAGACAGCGACGACATTAATGCGTTTCGTGAGTTAGATAAACTAGGTGTCACGCTGGATTTACGCGTCGTCGCATCCGATCCATCTATTAATATTCTCGAAAAAATAGAAGAACAATCTTTCGCTGAATAAATAAAAATGCCTGTGCACTTATGCTTTAACAGGCAGGGATGATCACATTCACAAGGTGACATATTATGGAAATAAGTACCCTACAAATTATCGCCATATTCCTATTTTCCTGTATTGCCGGAATGGGCAGCGTGCTGGATGAGTTCCAGACCCACCGCCCGCTAATTGCTTGTACCGTTATCGGCCTGATCCTCGGTGATTTAAAAACCGGGATTATGCTCGGCGGTACGCTGGAGTTAATCGCTCTTGGCTGGATGAACGTCGGCGCAGCGCAGTCTCCCGATTCGGCGCTCGCCAGTATTATCTCCGCCATTCTGGTTATCGTCGGTCAGCAAAGTATTGCTACCGGTATCGCCATCGCCCTGCCCGTCGCGGCGGCAGGTCAGGTACTAACTGTCTTTGCCCGTACCATCACCGTGGTGTTCCAGCACGCGGCGGATAAAGCAGCCGAAGAGGCCCGCTTTCGCACCATCGACATGCTGCACGTTTCCGCTCTCGGCGTACAGGCGCTGCGCGTTGCCATCCCTGCATTAATCGTCTCGCTGTTTGTCAGCGCCGATATGGTCAGCAATATGCTCAACGCCATTCCAGAATTCGTCACCCGCGGATTGCAGATTGCCGGTGGCTTTATCGTGGTGGTCGGTTACGCCATGGTGCTGCGCATGATGGGCGTGAAGTACCTGATGCCCTTCTTCTTCCTCGGATTTATTGCCGGAGGGTATCTCGATTTGAGCCTGCTGGCTTTCGGTGGCGTGGGCGTGATTATCGCGCTGGTCTACATCCAGTTGAACCCACAGTGGCGTAAAGCCGAACCGCAGGCGCAACCCGCCTCTTCTCAAGCTCTCGATCAGCTTGATGACTAATGGAGCCAGCCATGGAACAGAAAAAACTGACCAAATCCGACCTGTTTAGCATGTTTGTTCGCTCCAACCTGCAACAGGCATCATTCAACTTTGAACGCATTCATGGGTTGGGCTTTTGCTACGACATGATCCCTGCCATCAAGCGGCTGTATCCACTGAAAGAGGACCAGGTTGCAGCACTCAAACGTCACCTGGTGTTCTTCAATACCACACCTGCCGTTTGCGGCCCGGTGATTGGCGTGACCGCCGCGATGGAAGAAGCCCGCGCCAACGGCGCTGAAATTGACGACGGCGCAATCAATGGCATCAAAGTTGGGCTGATGGGTCCGCTGGCCGGCGTCGGCGATCCGCTGGTATGGGGAACGCTGCGCCCGATTACCGCCGCGCTCGGCGCCGCGCTCGCCCTGTCCGGTAACATTCTCGGCCCATTGTTGTTCTTCTTTATTTTCAATGCAGTACGTCTGGCAATGAAGTGGTACGGCTTACAGCTTGGCTTTCGTAAAGGGGTCAATATCGTCAGCGATATGGGCGGCAACCTGCTGCAAAAACTGACCGAAGGCGCATCGATTCTCGGCCTGTTTGTGATGGGAGTGCTGGTCACCAAATGGACCAGCATCAACGTGCCGCTGGTGGTATCGCAAACGCCTGGCGCAGACGGTACCACCGTCACCATGACCGTGCAGAACATTCTCGACCAACTCTGCCCAGGTCTGCTGGCGCTGGGTCTGACGCTTCTGATGGTACGGCTACTCAACAAAAAAATTAATCCAGTATGGCTGATCTTCGCCCTGTTTGCGCTGGGGATTATTGGTAACGCACTGGGCTTCCTGTCCTGATTTTTCCGCCCCGGCGATGCTGGGGCACCTTCAATAAATTGTCCTCGAAAGAGGAAGAGGTGGTAACAATGCAAACAACAACAGCTTTACGCCTTTATGGTAAACGCGATCTGCGCCTGGAAACCTTCGACCTTCCCGAAATGCAGGACGATGAAATTCTGGCTTCGGTCGTGACCGACAGCCTGTGCCTTTCTTCCTGGAAAGAGGCTAACCAGGGCGAGAACCACAAAAAAGTGCCGGACGATGTGGCCACCAACCCGATCATCATCGGCCACGAGTTCTGCGGCGATATTCTCGCCGTAGGGAAAAAATGGCAGCATAAGTTTCAGCCCGGCCAACGCTATGTCATTCAGGCCAACCTGCAACTGCCGGATCGCCCGGACTGTCCCGGCTACTCCTTCCCGTGGGTAGGCGGTGAAGCCACGCACGTCATCATTCCTGATGAAGTCATGGAGCAGGACTGCTTGTTGGCCTACGAAGGTGAAACCTATTTTGAAGGCTCGCTGGTTGAGCCGCTGTCCTGCGTAATTGGCGCATTCAATGCCAACTATCACCTGCAGGAAGGCACTTATAACCATAAGATGGGCATTCGTCCGCAGGGGCGGACGTTAATTCTCGGCGGCACCGGGCCAATGGGACTACTGGCGATCGACTACGCGCTGCATGGTCCGGTTAACCCGGCGCTGCTGGTAGTGACCGACACCAACAACGAAAAATTGAGCTATGCCCGCAAGCACTATCCGTCGGAGCCACAAACGTTAATCCACTACCTTCACGCTCAGGATGCGGCTTATGACTCATTGATGGCATTGAGCGGCGGACATGGGTTTGACGACATCTTTGTATTTGTGCCCAACGAAGAACTGGTCACGCTGGCTTCTTCCCTGCTGGCTGCCGATGGCTGCATGAACTTCTTTGCGGGTCCGCAGGATAAGCAGTTTAGCGCGCCGATTAACTTCTACGACGTGCACTATGCCTTCACCCATTATGTTGGGACATCTGGCGGCAATACCGACGACATGCGCACGGCGGTAAAACTGATCGAAGAGAAGAAAGTTCAGGCGGCAAAAGTGGTGACGCACATTCTGGGATTGAATGCGGCAGGTGAAACAACGCTGGAGCTGCCGCAGGTCGGTGGCGGTAAAAAACTGGTTTACACCGGCAAAGCCTTACCATTAACCGCGCTCACTCAGATTGATGATCCAGCCTTGCGCGATATCCTGAAGCGTCATCAGGGGATTTGGTCGCAGGAAGCCGAACAGTACATATTGTCTCACGCCGAGGAGATTTAACATGATTAACCGCGACACCCAGCTGTGCATGTCGCTTGCCGGTCGGCCCGGTAACTTTGGCACGCGATTTCACAACTATCTGTATGAAAAATTAGGGTTAAATTTTATCTACAAAGCCTTTACTACGCAGGATATTGAGGCCGCAGTGAAAGGCGTTCGCGCACTCGAAATTCGCGGCTGTGCGGTCTCTATGCCGTTTAAAGAGAGCTGCATGCCGTTTCTGGATATCATCGATCCTTCCGCAAAAGTCATTGATTCCGTCAACACTATCGTCAATGACAACGGTACGCTGGCAGGATTTAACACCGACTACATTGCGGTAAAAAGCCTGATTGCCAGCCACCAGCTCAATAGCAGCGCACGCGTCATGATTCGCGGCAGCGGTGGAATGGGTAAAGCGGTTATCGCCGCGTTTCGCGATGCCGGTTTTCACGATGTGATCGTCGCCGCCCGCAATCGTGAGAGCGGCCCGGCGCTGGCAAAACAGTACGGTTTCCAGTGGCAACCGCAGCCGGAAGGGATTACCTGCGATATTCTGGTCAACGTGACGCCCGTCGGTATGGCTGGCGGTAAAGAGAGCGATGAACTGGCCTACAGCGAAGCGATGGTCGCTGCCGCCAGCGTGGTGTTTGATGTTGTCGCCCTGCCGCCGGAAACACCGGTAATCAAACTGGCACAGCAATTAGGTAAAAAGACCATCAGCGGTGCAGAGGTGATTGCCTTACAGGCCGTGGAGCAGTTCGCCATGTACACCGGCGTACGCCCGGATGACGCGCTAATCGCCGAAGCGGCAGAATTTGCTCGGGCGGGGTAAAGTAGCAGGAACAGAGCGCCAGGGATGGGCGCTCTGTTTATTTTAGGTACTATGCAACAGCGAACAATTGCTGGTCAGCTTTCGCTTCCAATTGCGCCAGCGCGGGAATCAACTGGCTGATGTTGACCAGGCTGTGTCCTAACTGGCATATGCTCTCATACGCAAAATGTTCCTGACCTTCACCCGCCATGGTCAGCAGGCTTTCGCCCATAAAATTCAGCGTCTGGTACAACCCTGCCAGCGCCTCTTCACAGCCAAACGATAGCGCCAGATTTTCTTCGGTGGTGAGATGGCTACAATCAAGATGGCGGAATGCCTCGGCGAGTGGAAAATAAAGCAGATCGGCTTGCGGAATGGGAGAAGAAGACGCAAAACAGGTGTTAGTGGTACTATTAGCATCAGCCATAGCATTACCTCGTATAATGTTGTGGTTAGACGCCCTGATCGTGTTCCCGCACTTTCGGGGCGTTGTCATTTTGGGTGTGTGAGAGTAATGTGTCATCACACATACTCACACTACTCTTGTGTAATTAAGGTGTCAACACACATGAACGAAAGAAGAGGCAATCCTCCGTTTCAATTCCGTCTGGATCCGGAACTTCGCAAAGCGATGGAAGAAGCACAACGGCAGGATGGCGATGAATCGTTGGCTGCCTGGATTAAGCGTGTGATTAGAAAAGAGCTGAAACAGAAAGGGATCGAAGTCTAGTGGTCGGCATTATGTATCGTTTTCTGAAGGTCTGTTTAGAGCGGGCAAGCTACCATCATGAGCAGTAAGCAGATAATCACCTCTTGATTAGTCGATTATTAAATGTAAACGGAGCATAGTAAGTCATTCGGTACAGGATTATGCAGTCCAATCCATCGACACAAAATAACTGTAAGGTCACAAATATGACGCCTACATTGCAAGGATCTCTTGTCACGCTCCGTCCTCTGCTTAAGGCAGATGCTCAGCTATTGATTGATGCGGCTGCGGATGGGGAACTCTGGTCCCTGCCATTTACGGTAGTTCCGTCTGCTGACACAGTTGAGTCGTACATTCAGAAAGCCCTGCAGGGGCAAACTGAAGGCACAGTCATGCCGTTTGCTGTAACGCTCTCATCAGACCAACGCGTCATTGGGTCAACACGTTTCTGGAAGATTGATAGAGAAAACCGAAAGCTCGAAATTGGTCATACCTGGTATTCACAAAGCTGGCAAAAAACAGCTGCAAATACCGAGAGTAAACTGTTACTGCTGCGATACGCCTTTGAGCAACTGAACTGTGTTCGCGTTCAGTTTACGACTGATGTATTGAATGAGCGCTCTCAAGCTGCCATTCTCCGTATTGGCGCAGTCCAGGAAAGCATCATCAGAAATGAACGAATTATGCCTGATGGCCGAAAACGTACTTCTATACGGTATAGCATAATTGATGATGAGTGGCCGCAGGTTCGGACTAACCTTGAGCGCCGCCTCTCCAGTTACAGCAATGAGAAATAACTCGAGCTTTTGCGGGCGGAAGGTCTGCTGTGAACGAAGCGGACACTGGGTTTACCGTTTCGGTTAAGCTTCTCTGGCAGATTTCGATACTACACCAGACCCGCTAAACAACATGCGGATACCGAGGCCTATCATGACAACTCCGGTAAACCGTTCCTGCCATTTGATAAAGCCTGGGTGTTTACCCAGCCAGTTTCCAAATGTCCCTGATGCCATCGCGACCGACCCCAGGGAAACGATTCCTGCCAGCTTTTGGATACTACCCAGAACAAGTAATTGCAGCCAGACAGGACCCGCGGTGGGATCGACAAACTGAGGAAGAAAAGCAAACATGAACAACAGGGATTTTGGGTTAGTCAGGCTATTCAGGGCGCCTTCCTTAACGGCATTCCAGTCAGAAATTTTTGCAGTTTTTCGCAGACGTGTATCAGTGCCTGAAGTCGCAATCATTTTTATGCCCAGCCATATCAGATAAGCTGCGCCAGCCCACCTTAGCAGATCTAGCGCCACCGGCCAGGCATGAACAACGGTTACCAGCCCCAGGACAAGAAAAGAAACTTGTACAAAACCAGCTACAAATACATTACCCAGTACCGTAAGCAGTGCAATACGTCTTCCCTGACCGACTCCTCTGGCGATAGTTAGCATCATGTCTGGCCCCGGAGAAATCTCCAGTAGAGTCAGCGCAAGAAGGAAGGTCATAAACGTTTCGATCGAAGGCATCTTGGTTAAATCCGGAAAAATATTTCCGCTACGTTACCTCAGTCCGATTCGAGCAGAAAGCGTAATATACCGCAGCGCCCGCTCCTGGCACGAAGTGGGCAGATTACTTAACCCGCTTCCCCGTTTCGTCAATGACCTTCTCGCCATCCTCTTTGGTAAACGCTCGTTTCTGACCTTCCGGTAGAATATCCAACACTATTTCTGAAGGGCGGCAAAGACGAGTGCCAAGCGGCGTAACGACTACCGGCCGATTAATCAGGATCGGATGTTGAAGCATGAAATCAATCAACTGCTCATCACTAAATTTCTCTTCATCAAGACCCAGGTGTTCATAAGGCTCAACATTCTTACGCAGTAATGCACGCACCGTAATTCCCATTTCTGAAATAAGTTTAATCAGCTCATCACGGGTCGGTGGCGTATCGAGATAATAAATTATCGTCGGTTCGTTGCCGCTGTTACGGATCATCTCCAGCGTGTTACGAGAAGTGCCGCAGGCAGGGTTGTGATAGATGGTAATGTTGCTCATATCTTTATCTCATTACAAAGTGATGGAGAACCGCAACGCCAGCGCGGCCAGAGTGACAAACAGCACGGGCAGAGTCATGATAATGCCAGTGCGGAAGTAATATCCCCATGTAATCGTTATATTTTTCTGGGCAAGCACATGCAGCCAAAGCAAGGTTGCCAAACTGCCAATCGGGGTGATTTTCGGGCCTAAATCGCAGCCAATCACATTGGCATAAATCATAGCCTCTTTGACGACGCCAGTCGCCGTACTCCCGTCAATCGACAGTGCGCCAATCAGCACCGTCGGCATATTGTTCATCACCGATGACAGGAACGCGGTCAGGAAACCGGTGCCGAACGTTGCTGCCCATAACCCCTTTTCTGCCAGCAGGTTCAGCACGTCAGACAGATACTCCGTGAGTCCTGCATTGCGCAGGCCATAGACCACCAGGTACATGCCCAGCGAAAAAATAACAATCTGCCATGGCGCACCGCGCAGGACTTTTCCGGTGTTGATGGCATGACCTCTTTTCGCCACTATAAACAGTACTGCTGCGCCAGTAGCCGCTATCGCACTGACCGGGATCCCCAGAGGCTCCAGCACAAAGAAACCGACAAGAAGCAATAACAGGACAATCCAGCCCACCCTGAACGTTGCCGGATCCTTTATCACACTGGCAGGCGTCTTCAGCAGCGAAACGTCATACGTCTCCGGAATGTCCTTGCGGAAGAAGAGATGCAGCATGACCAGAGTGGCCGCAATCGCGGCTACATCTACGGGGATCATAACGGAGGCATACTGCGTAAAGCCCAGACCGAAAAAGTCCGCCGAGACGATATTCACCAGGTTAGAAACAATGAGCGGCAGGCTGGCCGTATCTGCAATAAATCCTGCGGCCATGACAAAGGCCAGAGTAGTCGCCTGGCTGAATCCCAGTGCGAGCAGCATCGCAATTACAATCGGCGTCAGGATCAGTGCGGCGCCGTCATTGGCAAACAACGCAGCAACAGCGGCCCCAAGCAAGACTATCCAGGTAAACAAAAGGCGGCCACGTCCGTTACCCCAGCGGGAGACGTGCAGTGCGGCCCATTCAAAGAAGCCGGACTCATCGAGCAGCAGGCTGATGATGATGACCGCAATAAATGCCGCTGTCGCGTTCCAGACGATATTCCAGACAACGGGAATATCAGCGATATGGATGACTCCGGTACCCAGCGCCAGCGCAGCTCCGATACTCGCGCTCCAGCCAATACTCAGACCTCTGGGTTGCCAGATCACCAGTACCAGCGTCAGTAAAAATATACTCCCTGCCAAAAACATTTCAAACCCCGTTATATATGATTATGTGAATATGTTTTCCTTCCTCAGCAAGAGGTGCAGGCCGACTTTGCCAACCATTCCCGCACATCTTCCCGAAGGCACTGCCAGGACGTCGTGATTGTCTCAGCGGCCCACGCAGGAATATGAGGTGACAGACGATAGTGAATCCATTTGCCTTCCCGACGATCCAGAACTAGCCCAGACTCGCGAAGGATAGCCATATGACGTGATATTTTGGGCTGTGATTCGGCGGTAGCTGCACAGATATCGCACACGCACAGTTCTCCGGACTCCCGCAGAAGCATGACAATGGCGAGCCGTGTTTCATCCGACAGGATTTTGAAAAGCTGAACAGGTTGTAGCATTTTCCACTCCGTTCCCTTTAGAATATATATATGATAAATCATATATATTAACTTTGAAATCATCTGCTCTCTCTGGAGGAGAAAAATGGAACAATTTCCTGCCCTGAATACGGAATGCTTTGATCAAGACATCGCTGAACGCCTGCATCTGCAGGAGCCACCAAGAATTCTGATCTTGTATGGTTCAGTAAGAGAGCGCTCCTACAGCCGCTTTGCCGCGGAGGAAGTGGGTCGCCTGCTGACGGCGATGGGCGCGGAGGTGAAACTCTTTAACCCCTCCGGTTTACCCCTGCCGGATGATGCGCCGGACACGCATCCCAAAGTCACCGAGCTGCGCGGTCTGGTCAGATGGTGTGACGGGATGGTGTGGAGTTCTCCGGAACGGCACGGTGCTATGAGCGCGGTGATGAAGGCGCAGATTGACTGGATACCCTTAAGTGAAGGCGCGGTTCGTCCTTCGCAGGGCAAAACACTTGCGGTAATGCAGGTCTGCGGCGGTTCACAGTCCTTCAATGCCGTGAACCAGATGCGTATTCTGGGTCGCTGGATGCGGATGTTTACGATCCCCAACCAGTCCTCTGTAGCCAAGGCATGGCAAGAGTTCGACGAAAACGGACGAATGAAACCTTCGTCATGGTATGACCGTATCGTCGATGTCGCCGAGGAGCTGTTTAAAATCACGCTGCTGCTTAAGGGACAAACCGGTTACCTTGCAGATCGTTACAGCGAGCGAAAAGAGAGCCATCAGGAGCTTTCATCCCGTGTCAATCAGGACAAAATATAACGTCCTTACTTATTGAGCTCAAACGTCCGCTCCTGGCACGAAGCGGACGAGCTAACTGAGATGAAGGTCCGCTGTGAGCGAATAGCGGACCTTTTTACGTGAAATGGGTATCTAAAACGAGGACATTCTAAGTTTCTTGATCAAAGCAACCAGTACAGAACTTAAGATCAGGTGATTTTCAGCTCAAAAAGCCGATACATTGCAACTTTGCCTGAATCGGTCACGTTCACCTCACGATATCCCGGAGTACGCGTTATCCATTCTTTTTGAAGGAAAAACGTAAGCAGTGCCGAGCCAGCATTACCGCCAAGGTGAAAACGCCGTTCACTCCAGTCCATACAGGGGCAGCAGGGCTTGCGGCGTGTGTGTGAGTTAAGCAAGACGCCCATTCTTTCAAAATGCATTTTGCCGACTAGTGTCAGTTCAGAACCATCTGCCTCAAGCCATTTTTCCCGCAGCATAAACTCATAAATGCTGACAGCAAGCTCGCCTGCCAGATGGTCATAGCAGGTGCGTGCGTAACGCAGATTTACCGGTGTACTTGAAGTGCGGGACTTTTGAGTAAGCATAGAAACTCCCATCAGGTTTTCCAGCAGTCCCGCGATATGCTGGTCCGCAAGGCTGTAATAACGATGACGCCCCTGCGTCAGGCAAATGACCAGACCGTTGCTGAGAAGCCGGTTCAGATGCCCGCTGGTTGTCGAGGCTGCTATGTCAGCCACTACGCTGAGTTCTGTTGCTGTCCACGCGCGCCCGTCCATCAGGGCGCACAGGATACTGACCCTTGAAGGGTCAGACAAAGCCGAAGCTACCATGGCCATTGATGTTTCAAGAACATCATCCTGCTCATTTTCGAGCTGTGTTTTAAGAAGCTTCATTAAGAAGGTGTGGCCCATTTTTGGGTTACTTCGGCTGCCCGGATATCATCATCTGTAATGAGAATGAGCCGGTTGCTGTGATCGCTGTATTGTACCAGAATATTAATGCCGTTCCGGGCAATTGTTTCAGCTATTTCCCCCAACTCACCCGGTCGTTCCTGAGGTAATTTTCTTACCAGAGGACGACACACGTTGCAGATTTCAAAACCGGCTTCAGTCAGTACCCTGCGGGCTTTTTCACCATCTTCAACCAGAAAGTGTGCATGTCCGGCCACAGGCGTTGTGAATACACCACCGCCTTCAAGTCCCACTCCGTTTTCGCCCAGCACACAGCCCAGTGAACCAAGTGAACCCGGGCTATTTTTGAGAATAACGTGAATGTCATACATGCTGATTTGTTCCCTTATCCGAAGAGTAATCACGGAATACGCTGGCTATCCGTATTCTGTAGAATGAAAAAATCGACTGCCTGCCTTCTTTCTGCGCGGCCTGATGCATCACATTTTGCTTCCAGCCGGCTACAGACTCCTCATCTTCCCACCAGGACAGAGAAAGGATCTTTCCGGGCGTAGTCAGGCTCTGATAACGCTCAATCGAAATAAACCCGGGCGTGTGGGATAAAAGAGGCTTCAGCTCCGAAGCAAGCTGAAGATATCTGTCCTGAGCTTCTGGCAGAGCATCTGCCTCAAAAAGTACTGCAATCATGGTCCACTCCATCGATGACTTTCGGACAGTTTAGTGATGACAAAGGCTCGTTGCTTCGGTCGATGCCGAAGTATGCATGTGCATTAGTTAAGCCATCGACACGAGTAATCAATGGTCAGGAAATTCATGAGTGAAAACTCGGGACGGCCTGAAGGATTGGATTTACAGGCAATTTCCGCTGTTGGCACAAAGCTGCCCCTATCCCCTGTTATCGTTTCTCGTATCAACCGCAGCGTCCTGAAAAACTACGTATTATTGCGAGGCGCTTTCCTGTTTCCTCCACCCAACATTTCCCCATACTCCCCATTTTTTTATTCTCTAGTCTCAACTTGTCAATTCAGAATGTAGTTTATAAAATACATGGAACGTACTCATGGAAATTCTTCAGACAATGGTTTTCCAGCGTTGGGAGCAAAACTTACGGGACAGGAGAGCTAAAACGCTCATTGCTACACGCCTTTTTCGTTTGGCTCATGGTTTAGCTGGTGATGTCAAACCTGTTGGAGAATGCTCGCCCGTTCACTGGATTATCAAGAGATCTTCCACCATGAATAAACTTACGCAGTACGATCCCGCAACTGCGCTGGTCGATGATGAAGAAATTGCCGTTTTTATGGCCGATGCCCTCGAAACAGGCGATGCAGCGTACATTGCAAAAGCATTGGGCGTGGTGGCTCGCGCTAAGGGAATGGCGAACATCGCGGCAGAAACGGGATTATCCCGCGAACAACTTTATCGCTCTTTTAGTGAGAAAGGTAACCCAACGCTGAAAACTACGCTTGCAGTGATGAAGGCGCTCGGTATTGAATTGACGCTTAAAAAATAGTCTCAGCATCTGTCTCCTCTTCCAACATCGTGAGCCATATCAGGAAGGCGTTAGATCGATAGTGGTAGCATGACCGCGGTTTGTAATTTTCTGATTACATGGAGAAATGATGGAACTGCTTTTATTGAGTAACTCGACGCTGCCGGGCAAAGGCTGGATGGAACATGCGCTGCCGCTGATCGCAGAGCAACTGAACGGTCGCCGCACGGCGGTGTTTATTCCATTTGCCGGCGTGACGCAAACCTGGGATGAGTACACGGCGAAAACGGCAGCCATCTTTGCGCCAATGGGCGTTAACGTTACTGGCATTCATACCGTTACCGATCCGATTGCAGCCATTGAAAACGCCGAACTGGTGATTGTCGGTGGGGGTAACACCTTCCAGTTGCTGAAAGAGAGCCGCGAGCGCGGACTGCTGGCGCCGATTGTCGATGTCGTCAAACGCGGCGCGCTGTACATCGGCTGGAGCGCGGGTTCCAACCTTGCCTGCCAGACCATCCGCACCACCAACGACATGCCGATTGTCGATCCAAAAGGCTTTGATGCCCTGGGTCTTTTCCCGCTGCAGATTAACCCGCACTTCACCAACGCGCTGCCGGAAGGCCATAAAGGCGAAACGCGTGAACAGCGTATTCGCGAGCTGTTAGTTGTGGCGCCGGAACTGACGGTGATTGGTCTGCCAGAAGGGAACTGGATCAAGGTGAGCAACGGTCAATCCGTGCTTGGCGGTCCGAACACCACCTATATCTTTAAAGCGGGTGAAGAAGCGGTTGCCGTTGAGGCGGGTCACTGCTTTTAGTTAGTTTGTTGTCTGATGCCGGATGGTAGCTTCGCCTTATCCGGCATCAAGGTAGACGACAACATTGACGGTTATCCGTAGGCCCGGTAAGCATCAGCGCCACCGGGCAACCTTTCATCTGTCCTCGTTAGTACTCACGCTCGTCGTCTTCATCCGGCTGTTCCAGCACACTGTAAGCCACAGAGCAAAACAGTGAGTTCAGACGCTGCATATCGCCCAGCAGCGCCAGGTGCAGGGAACTGGTTTCAATACTCTGCACGTTCTGCTGATGCAGACGATCCACATGCGCATGCGAGTAACGACGGTTAAGGATGCGGAAACGGTGCTTGCTGCGGCGCAGACGACGGGCGCTGGCCACGTCGCCAGAGAAGAATACCGACATCGCCAGTTGCAGATTACTGAGCAGTTGATCGTACAGTGCATCAAGTTCTTTCAGCCCTTCGACAGAGAATGCCCGACGCGCTGCCAGCGACTTGTCGGCAATCTCGCTGCCCATACGCTCAACAATATCCGACGCCTGTTCAAGGTTGAGCGACATTTCGATAATCTCAGCCCAACGGCGCGACTCTTCTTCTGCCAGTTCATCCTTTGGCATCCTCGCCAGATAGAGCTTAATCGCCGTGTACAGCACGTTGATATCGTCTGCCATCCTGCGCAACTCTTTCTCTTCACGCGGTTCGCCGTGCATCACCTTCTTTAGCCCATCCATCATCTGCTCCATCGCATCGCCAATACGCAGAGCTTCACGGGCGGCATTGGCCAGAGCCAGGGTTGGGGTATCCAGTGCGCTGATGTCCAGATGCTTAGGCTTCAGGTGGGCGTCCAGTTCCGGCTCATCACGGATAATACGCTTGCAAAAACGCGCCATCGGTTCGGCGAAAGGCACCATCGCTATGCAACGTACCAGGTTGTAGAAAACATGGAAATAAATGACCAGCTCAGATTTCGGCAGCGGCAGCTCATCCATCAGATTCGCCAACGGATGAACAAACGGCAGGATAATCAGACTCCCCACCAGCTTAAACAACAAGCTGCCAAGCGCCACGCGACGGGCAGCAGCGTTAGCCGCGCTATTGTTGAGCATCGCCAGCAGGCCAGAGCCAAGGTTGGCGCCAATCACCAGGCACAACGCGACAGGAAACGAGATAATGCTGGCAGCGGTCAGGGTTGCCGTCAGCAAAACCGCCGCCAGGCTGGAGTAACTGATCACCGCGAACATAGCGCCAATCAGCGCATCCAGCATAATATCGCCGGTCAGCGAGGCGAAAATAACCTGTACGCCGTTAGCCTGGGTTATCGGCGTAACCGCCTGCACAATCAGCTCCAGCGCCAGTAAAATCAACCCCAGCCCGATGCCAACCCGCCCCAGTTGCCCCACGCGGGACTGCTTACGTCCGAGAAAAAAGATCACGCCGATGAAAATCAGCAGTGGCGATAGCCATGAGAGATCGAAGGTCAGGATACGCGCCATCAGCGCGGTCCCCACGTCGGCACCCAGCACAATGACTAGCGCCGGGGTAAGCGCCACGAGGTCCTGGGCGACAAACGAGGTCACCAGCATGGTGGTGGCGTTGCTGCTTTGCACCAGCGCGGTCACGCCGATACCTGCACAAAAGGCGAGCGGCTTCTTTTCAACGCTACGGCTGAGTACGGTACGCAAACGGGCGCCAAAGACGCGCATCACGCCGGTACGCACAATATGTGTGCCCCAAACCAGCATAGAGACAGCAGAAAGCAGGTGTAACAGAGTTAGCACGGAATCAGGTTCTCCTTATCGTTATATGTTCCTGAGGTTCATCGCAATGACATACCGCCTGACGGCGCTACGCTTATCAGGCCTACAAAAATGAGCCATCCGGCAAGCAGTGCCGATGAACGTTCTTTCAGTATAAGGGTTTAAACGTAAGAAAGAGACAGGGCACTCATTGAGTGCCCTGTTTGTTGTAAAGAAAGATGACAGTTTTGTGAATCAATCGGCGTCGTAGCCCAGATTAGGCGCTAACCAACGTTCAACTTCTGCCACACTCATGCCTTTACGGAAGGCATAATCTTCAACCTGATCGC
This sequence comes from Citrobacter sp. S55_ASV_140, assembly GCF_018919505.1. NCBI lineage: Bacteria > Pseudomonadati > Pseudomonadota > Gammaproteobacteria > Enterobacterales > Enterobacteriaceae > Citrobacter > Citrobacter sp. S55_ASV_140. Next base: position 1,353 of record NZ_JAHLQZ010000034.1, on the reverse strand, counting down.
GCTGAATTTGCGCCACGGCGTAATACTTACTGTCAGGATGACTGAAATACCAGCCGGAAACCGAGGCGCCAGGCCACATGGCGAAGGATTCGGTGAGCTTCATCCCGGTATGTGCTTCGACGTCCAGCAGCTCCCAGATGGTGGCCTTTTCGGTATGTTCCGGGCACGCCGGGTAGCCCGGCGCCGGGCGAATGCCCTGGTAGTTTTCGCGGATCAGCTCTTCGTTACTGAGGTTCTCATTCGCCGCATAGCCCCAGTAGACTTTACGCACGCGCTCATGCAGATATTCCGCGAATGCTTCCGCCAGACGGTCAGCGATGGCTTTCACCATAATCTTGTTGTAGTCGTCATGCTGCGCTTCGAAGGCGTCCGCCAGCGCATCCTCCTCCAGACCGCCGGTCACCGCGAAAGCACCGATGTAATCCGCTTTGCCGCTCAGTTTCGGCGCGACAAAGTCAGACAGGCAGTAGTTGGCGAAGCCGACTTTTTCCGTCTGCTGGCGCAGGTGATGACTCACGCTGATAACGTGCGTACGCGTCTCGTCACGGTAAATCTCGATGTCGTCACCCACGCGGTTAGCCGGGAACAACCCCACCACGCCGCGCGGGTTCAGGGTCTTCTCAGCGCTGAGTTTATCCAGCATGTCGTTGGCGTCTTTGAACAGGCGCTTCGCCTCTTCGCCCACCACTTCATCTTCGAGGATGCGCGGATACTTCCCGGCCAGCGACCAGGTCATAAAGAACGGCGTCCAGTCGATGTAATTGCGCAGCGTTTCGATGCTGGCCTCGACTTCCTGCACGCCTAACCGATGCGCGACCGGCGGCGTGTAACTTTCCCAGTCGAAGGCCAGATCGTTATCACGTGCAGCCTGTAACGTTACCGGCGGCGTGCGAGGTTTCTTACGCGCATGCTGGATGCGCACGGTTTCATACTCTTTACGCGTACGGGCAACAAATTCATCGCGCTGGGTGTCGGAGAGCAGCGCGGCAACAACCCCCACGGTACGCGAGGCGTTCTGCACGTAAACCGTCGGGCCGCTGTAATTCTGCTCAATTTTCACCGCGGTGTGCGCTTTTGAGGTGGTCGCGCCGCCAATCAGCAGTGGGATGGTGAAGCCCTGACGCTCCATCTCTTTCGCCACGTTGACCATTTCGTCCAGCGACGGGGTGATAAGCCCGGAAAGGCCAATCAGATCGGCATTCACTTCACGCGCCGTTCTGAGGATTTTCTCCGCGGGCACCATCACGCCAAGATCGACGATTTCGTAGTTGTTACATTGCAGCACCACGCCAACGATGTTCTTGCCAATGTCGTGCACATCACCCTTCACGGTGGCGATGACCATCTTGCCGT
>NZ_JAHLQZ010000349.1:0-2143 GCF_018919505.1 Citrobacter sp. S55_ASV_140 | reverse complement strand
CCCTAATGGAGATGCTGCCCGCTGCGCTGGCCGCTGACGGCATGTCGCCGGTGTTGGGCTACGGGATGTTTATTGTGGGCTTGCTGGGCTACTTTGGCCTCGATCGTATACTGCCGCATGCTCACCCCCAGGATCTGGTGCAAAAAACCACGCAGCCTTTACCCGGTTCCATCCGGCGTACCGCGATTTTATTGACACTCGGCATTAGCCTGCACAACTTCCCGGAAGGAATTGCGACATTTGTTACCGCCAGCAGCAACCTCGAACTGGGCTTTGGTATTGCCCTTGCCGTCGCATTACACAATATTCCTGAAGGATTAGCCGTGGCGGGTCCGGTTTATGCGGCTACGGGATCTAAACGCACCGCGATATTCTGGGCCGGGATTTCGGGCATGGCAGAAATATTGGGCGGCGTACTGGCGTGGTTAATTCTCGGTAGTCTGATTTCGCCGGTAGTGATGGCGGCGATAATGGCGGCCGTCGCAGGTATTATGGTCGCGCTGTCCGTCGATGAATTGATGCCATTGGCAAAAGAGATCGATCCCAATAATAATCCCAGCTATGGGGTATTGTGCGGAATGTCGGTGATGGGGTTAAGTCTCGTCATTCTCCAGTCCATGGGAATCGGATAATCCAGAGGGCGGATGCCACCCTGCAAGTTTAACAGCATCCGCTCATCCATAGCAGAACGCGAAGGACTATTCCTGTCCCTTAACCGTGCCGTTATCTTCGCCAGATCGACGAAAGAGTTTGTTACGCGCCTCAAGCAGCGCATCTCTGTCCTGGCGGAACGCACGACAATAACGCTTCATATGACAATAATAACCAACCGCAACGAGTGCAATTAATACAATCCAATACCAGGCAATAAACATTCTTTTACCCTTAATATTTAACATCATTAAACATTTAACGTTAAAATTTTACACTACCTTATTCCAACCTACCCCTATAGTGGCATATTCCAGAAACAAATATATGATTTCGATCATATAAATAAGCGACTAAGCTAATAGCCCAGATCGTTATAAACAATTAAACTATGTCGACAAGATCACACAACACAATAATAAACATTGTTCTTAAAATATCTCGCCAATACTATTCAAATAATAAAAATTAGATTCTGCAGAACAATAAGCCTCATCAATATTAATTGATTCATCATTAAAGCAGCATCAGCAATACTATCCTTTGCTTAATTAACATCGTAAAAACATAATATATTCAGCACCATTATATTTACAGGTAATATAAGGAGATATATCCATGTTTACGCAATACCGAAAAACACTTCTCGCTGGAACGCTTGCACTGGCATTTGGATTAACTGTGGGGAATTCGTTTGCCGCAGGTTTTCAACCCGCCCAACCCGCAGGTAAACTGGGCGCAATAGTTGTTGATCCTTATGGAAATGCCCCACTTACCGCACTGATTGAATTAGATAGTCACGTTATTTCGGATGTTAAAGTCACCGTTCATGGTAAAGGTGAAAAAGGGGTTCCGGTTACTTATACCGTTGGCAAAGAATCACTCGCCACTTACGATGGCATTCCTGTTTTTGGCCTTTATCAAAAGTACGCTAATAAAGTTACCATCGAATATAAAGAAAATGGCAAGGCGATGAAGGAAGATTACGTGGTGCAAACATCCGCCATCGTTAATCACTACATGGATAACCGTTCTCTTTCTGATTTACAGCAAACTAAAGTTATTAAGGTTGCTCCCGGCTTTGAAGACCGTCTGTATCTGGTGAATACCCATACTTTCACCGCGCAGGGCGCAGAATTCCACTGGCATGGTGAAAAAGACAAAAATGCCGGCATCCTTGATGCGGGCCCCGCAGGTGGCGCATTACCCTTTGATATCGCCCCTTTTACCTTCGTCGTCGATACGGAAGGTGAATATCGTTGGTGGTTGGATCAGGATACCTTCTATGACGGCCATGACATGGATATCAATAAGCGCGGTTACCTGATGGGCATTCGGGAAACACCGCGCGGAACCTTCACCGCCGTGCAGGGTCAGCACTGGTATGAATTCGATATGATGGGACAGATTCTGGCCGACCATAAGCTGCCGCGTGGATTCCTTGACGCATCGCATGAATCGATCGAAACGGTCAATGACACCGTACTGCTTC
>NZ_JAHLQZ010000348.1:0-2168 GCF_018919505.1 Citrobacter sp. S55_ASV_140 | reverse complement strand
CGCTGACCCGGCGGCGTGTAATCCGTTGTTCCGTGTCAGTGGAGGCGCATTATAGGGAGTTATTTCAGGCTGACAAGTTAAAAATACAAAAAACTTATCAAACGATTACTTTTCACTCAACCTTTCTATTTTTGCCTGGTTTTTAAACAAAAACGAGCCCCACAGGGCTCGTTTATTATCGTTTTGTGACTTACTGCACTGCCACGATACGGTCGTCGTTCACTTCCAGGCGAATGGCTTTGCCAGGAATCAGCTCCCCAGACAAAATTTGCTGCGCCAGCGGGTTTTCGATCTGTTGCTGGATAGCGCGTTTCAATGGACGCGCGCCATATACCGGATCGTAACCATTCGCGCTCAGCAGTTTGAGCGCTTCGTCAGAGATATGGATTTCATAGCCACGCTCTTCCAGACGTTTATACAGACGCTGCAGTTGGATCTGAGCAATCGAAGCAATGTGCTGCTCACCCAACGGATGGAATACCACAACCTCATCTATACGGTTGATAAATTCCGGACGGAAGTTATGGCTCACAACGCCCAGCACCATATCCTTCATGTGGCTGTAATCGAGCTCGCCAAAACGTTCCTGGATCAGATCGGACCCCAGGTTCGAAGTCATGATGACCACCGTATTACGGAAGTCGACCGTTCTCCCCTGCCCGTCGGTCAGACGACCATCGTCAAGCACCTGCAACAGAATGTTGAACACATCCGGATGCGCTTTCTCCACTTCATCCAGCAGGATGACGGAGTAAGGACGACGGCGCACTGCTTCAGTGAGATACCCCCCCTCTTCGTAGCCGACATATCCCGGAGGCGCACCGACCAGACGAGACACCGAGTGTTTCTCCATAAACTCGGACATATCGATACGCACCATTGCATCGTCACTGTCGAACATAAAGTTTGCCAGCGCTTTACACAGTTCGGTTTTACCGACACCAGTCGGCCCAAGGAACAGGAATGAACCAATCGGACGGTTCGGGTCAGACAGCCCAGCACGGCTACGGCGAATTGCGTTAGATACCGCTTCAACCGCTTCGTTCTGGCCAATAACACGGCTGTGCAACTCCTGCTCCATACGCAACAGTTTTTCCCGTTCGCCTTCCAGCATGCGGGCAACCGGGATCCCGGTCCAACGCGCCAGCACTTCAGCAATTTCTGCATCGGTCACTTTGTTACGCAACAGACGCATAGTTTTACCTTCCGACTGGGTAGCGGCTTCCAGCTGTTTTTCCAGCTCCGGGATTTTACCGTACTGCAGCTCGGACATCCGCGCCAGGTCGCCCACACGACGCGCCTGCTCGATGGCGATCTTCGCCTGCTCCAGCTCAGCCTTAATCGTCTGAGTACCGGAGAGCGAGGCTTTTTCCGCTTTCCACTCTTCTTCTAACTCAGAATACTGGCGCTCTTTGTCGTCCAGTTCTTCGTTGAGCATATCAAGACGTTTTTTACTCGCCTCATCAGACTCTTTCATTAATGCCTGCTGTTCCAGTTTGAGCTGGATAATACGGCGGTCGAGTCTGTCCAGTTCTTCCGGCTTGGAGTCAATCTGCATACGAATGCTGGATGCCGCTTCATCGATCAGGTCGATGGCTTTATCCGGCAACTGACGGTCGGCAATATAGCGGTGAGACAGCGTCGCTGCCGCAACAATCGCCGGGTCAGTGATCTGCACATGGTGGTGCAGCTCATAACGTTCTTTCAGACCACGCAAAATGGCGATGGTGTCTTCTACTGAAGGTTCAGCCACAAACACTTTCTGGAAACGGCGTTCCAGCGCCGCATCTTTTTCGATGTACTGACGATATTCATCGAGCGTGGTTGCGCCTACGCAGTGCAGTTCCCCACGCGCCAGCGCCGGTTTCAGCATGTTACCGGCGTCCATGGCGCCATCGGCTTTACCTGCGCCAACCATGGTATGCAGCTCATCAATAAACAGAATGACGTTGCCTTCTTGTTTAGAGAGATCGTTCAGCACACCTTTTAAACGTTCTTCAAACTCGCCACGATATTTCGCCCCGGCCACCAGCGCGCCCATATCCAGCGCCAGTACGCGGCGGCCTTTTAAGCCTTCCGGCACTTCGCCGTTGATAATACGCTGCGCCAGCCCTTCAACGATGGCGGTTTTACCGACGCCAGGTTCACCAATCAACACCGGGTTATTT
>NZ_JAHLQZ010000347.1:0-2170 GCF_018919505.1 Citrobacter sp. S55_ASV_140 | reverse complement strand
AACCTGGCCCGTAAAGCCACCGGCGGCGACCGCGACGTTGCCCGCGATATCCTCGGTGGAATTTGTGATATCGGTCTGGCTAACTCCTATTACGTCGGTCATATGAAAAATGCCAAAGAAGGCAGCGATGCTCGCCAATGGGGCGATGCCATCAAAGTCGTAAAGCCAACCTTTGAGAATGGCGGCACGCACGTCAATATCAGCGGCGCTGCCGTTGCCCGCTATGCGCCAAATAAAGCCGATGCCGTTAAGCTGATGGAGTATCTGGTTTCCGCGCCTGCCCAGCAGCAGTATGCGAAAGCGAACTTTGAATATCCGGTATTGAAAGGCGTAACGCTTGATCCGGTTATCAGCGCCACCATCGGTGAAATTGATGTCGATAAGACACCGTTAACTGAAATCGTGAAGTATCGTAAACAAGCTAGCCTGCTGGTAGATAAAGTTGGATTCGATCAATAAACCTTTGCAGTTTCCAGCGTTACGCGGCCTGGTTTCCGGGCCGCAGTCATTATTAACGCCGTTGCATCTTGGCGCGCTGTGCGTGGCGCTTGGCGTCCTGACGCCCATCATTGCGCTGATCTGGCAGGCTACCCAGGCCGATTTATCTCACTGGGATAATCTCCTGACGTGGGTGTTGCCTGCCGCGTTAAAAAACACCGTACTGTTGTTAGCGGGGGTCGCCGTGATGGTCGGCGTCATTGGTGTAGGTAGCGCATGGGCGGTGACGGCATGGGATTTTCCTGGCCGCAAAATTCTCAGTTGGGCGCTACTGTTGCCACTGGCGATGCCGACCTACATCGTCGCCTTTGCCTGGCTCGATCTGCTGCATCCGATTGGTCCTCTGCAAACCTTTATTCGTTTCTTACTGGGCTTTGACAGCCCACGACAGTTCCGCTTGCCAGATTTACGCTCTCTATCCGGTGCAATAATTCTGCTCGGCTTAGTACTTTATCCTTACGTGTACCTGACCACCCGCGCCATGTTTATCAGCCAGCCGGCTCATTTACTGGAAGCCGCACGTACGCTGGGATGCAGCGCGACCGGAACTTTTTTTCGTGTTGCCCTCCCCATGGCACGTCCGGCCCTGGCCGTTGGCATCAGTCTGGCATTGCTGGAAACGCTTAACGACATCGGCGCGTCGGAATTCCTTGGGGTGCAGACGTTAACTGTTACCGTGTACACCACGTGGATCTCGCGCTCCGATTTATCTTCAGCGGCGCAAATCGCCTGCATGATGCTGATGTTTATCTTCTTTATTCTGACGCTGGAATTTTATGGCCGCAGAAAACAGGGGTTCAGCAGCCGCAGTCTGCGGGAAATTCAACCCACGCGCGTGCAGGGTTGGCGCGGCTGGCTGCTTGGTGCCGTTATTTCGCTGCCGGTTGTGCTGGGTTTTCTGGCCCCGGTGCTGTTTTTAATGTGGGAAAGCGCCAAACGTATCGGCAATGACAACCTCCTTTCCCCCTCGTTACTGTCAGCATTACAAAATACGCTCTTGCTCGCGGCGGGAACCACGCTGGTGGTGGTTTGCGTCAGTATGTTGGTAGCCTGGAGCGCACGCCATAGCGCTGCAGACAACGCGATGCCGGGGTTTCGCCGTGGCGTGATGCGTCTGGCCTCTTTAGGCTACGCGGTTCCCGGCACAATCCTGGCGATTGGTTTTTTAACGCCCGCCATGGCGGTTGACCGTTGGCTGGCTGACTTGCTGGATGTGCGTGGCCTGCCGCTGATGTCAGCCGGGATCCTGCTGGTCATTTGTTGCGCCATGCGTTTCCAGGCGATTGCCATCGGCGCGCTGGATTCCGGTCTGGGACGCATTCCACCTTCGCTGGAGCAGGCTTCCCGGCTGTTGGGCGAGAATGGCGCGGGCACGTTTGCACGGGTTCATTTCCCTCTACTGCGCCCGGCGCTGGTAAGCAGCGCCCTGCTGGTTTTTGCCGACGCGATGAAAGAGCTACCCACAACATTGCTTTTGCGTCCGGTTAACTTCGAAACGCTGGCAACATTGCTGTATGCGGAAGCCGCTCGTGGAACTTATGAAGAAGGTGCTATCGCCGCGCTAATGATTGTTTTAGCTGGCACGCTACCGGTTATTTTATTGGTGCGTCACCAAATGACTCGCCGGGGTTAAGAGAGTAACAATGTCAGAAATTGCATTACGCCTCCAGGA
>NZ_JAHLQZ010000346.1:0-2213 GCF_018919505.1 Citrobacter sp. S55_ASV_140 | reverse complement strand
TGATAATACCTTAGATGCCATATGGAACCAAACAAGCAACAATCTTTTCCTGGACTTGCTATCAGAGATAGCGAAAGATATTGGCTATGATTTTGAGCGTGTGCAATTACAAACAGCCATATATTCACCTGTGGCCCATGGTGCAATAGAAAACGATCAATTAAAAATTAGACAAGGGTTAGCTGCAATATTCTCAGGAGAAAATGCTTTAAAAATGGAAATAATAAACATTCCAACAAGACAGGACAATTAATCGAGTCACTAATTATCTTGAGGCTCAATACCTAACCTCTTAAGTTCCTTTCTCCCCAAAGTTTTGAGCCAATTCCCCAAACTCATCCCCTCAGCTTTTGCAGCAGCCTCGAACTGCGCCTTTAACTCAGGTGTGATACGAATCTGGAAAGTCGGCGCTTTTCCGGATTTAGACTGATTTGGGTCGCGTTTAGTCGTTGACATGTACGTACCTACAAGAGCAATATATCACCAATCAGGTACGTACCTTTAAAACTAACGACCTGACTTATAAACGCCCTCGCCCGGTATTCGCAGTACCCGACGAGAGCTAACCTCACCAACTATCAAGGAGTTGATTATGGCTGATTCGCATTCTACCCCAGACACCGACCAATCCGGAACCGAGCGTTCGGTAATTGTGGGATATCGCCCGAATGTTTTCGACAAATCCACGCCAAAAATTATTCTTTCCGGCAAGTGGCTACGCGACGCGGGGTTTGATACCGGCCAACAACTTACCGTAAAAGTGATGAATGGCTGTATCGTCCTGATGGTCTATGGCGAGCAGGAACAACGGTTGCAGGATGAACTGAAAGAGGTCAGTCAGAAGCTGAACAGAATCGAGAGCACACTGGCGACTCTCCAGTGAAGTACGGCTGAATCTGCAAGCGGTACTCACAGGTTCAGCAGGTGCCGGATGGCGCTTGCGCTTATCCGGCCTACTTTCAAAATGAATTAATCTTCCATAACAAATCATCCTGCTTATATATAGATATTTTAAATTCAGCCGTGGAATAATTTATTTATTTTTTCTCTATTATTAACACCTTCACTATTGCAAACCAATCGTAAAAAACCTCATATATTATTTTCTCAACGAAATGGATTATTAAAATGGCAATTCCTGCTTATCTCTGGCTCAAAGACGATGGTGGCTTACTTATAAAGGGATCTGTTGATGTAACCAATCGCGAACACTCAATCGAGGTGACATCGTTTAGCCATAACCTTTACATCCCAACGGATGGCAATACAGGAAAGCTTACTGGCACACGTGTGCACGGCGCATTGATTTTTGAGAAGGAATTCGATAGCGCTTCACCTTATCTTTTTAAAGCCGTTGCCACAGGGCAAAGCTTGCAATCGGCAGAATTTAGGTGGTACGAGATCAATAATGCAGGTCAGGAAGCAGAGTACTACAACATGCTCCTCGAAGGGGTTAAAGTTGTATCCGTAACACCGATGATGCATGACACTAAAACTGTCATCAATGTTGGTCATAGAGAACAAGTACAGCTGCGTTACGATAAAATTACTTGGCATTATCTCGATGGTAACATCCAATATTCGGATGCCTGGAATGAACGCATAACCGAATAAGTGAAATCATATGGACACTATCGAAGAGCTTAACGATACATATTTTTACAGAGGGTTTGCTAATCTTTCAGCAGGAGAACTTCTTTTCTGGATTTTCCTGGATGAAACAAGTGAACAATTTGGCGTAAATGATTACATGACCTTGGGTCTAATTTTACTTGGTCAACCTACAATCGCAACCAGAGGTAAGCCGATAGGGGCAACAGCAGGCACATCACCACTGAGCTCTCAGCTACGACATTGGTTAAATATAGAAACCAGACGTTTACCCACCCTAACTACAGGAAGTATAAGACGATTAAAATTTGCATATGTAACAAATCTGGGCGCTTTTGCTGGAAGATGGATTCCAATATTGGGGATTGTCATAATGGCTTATGACGTGACTGCGATTTCATACAAAGCCACAATTAAATACAACACTATAGCCAGAGGTAAAGATAAGCTATGGTAAGTGATAATGATGTCATTGCCTGGTACGATGAAACATTTAATAAACCCAGCTTATTCTTTAAAAAGCGTTGGCCAGTCACCCTCGACACAAGTCTTTCAACAGGAGATTATGTGTGGGCCAGTGAAACGGGCGCACACATCATGGA
>NZ_JAHLQZ010000345.1:0-2215 GCF_018919505.1 Citrobacter sp. S55_ASV_140 | reverse complement strand
GAGCGACGCACGTTGGATGCCCTGCGTGAACCTATCGAGTCCGGGCAGATCCATTTATCCCGCACCCGGGCTAAAATAACCTACCCTGCACGCTTTCAACTCATTGCTGCAATGAATCCAAGCCCAACGGGTCATTATCAGGGGAACCATAACCGCTGCACCCCAGAGCAGACGCTGCGTTACCTCAATCGATTATCAGGACCGTTTCTTGACCGTTTCGATCTCTCCCTCGAAATCCCTTTGCCTCCGCCCGGCATACTCAGCCAGAGTGCGATGAAAGGGGAAGATAGCGCAACGGTGAAGCAACGCGTTATCGCCGCACAAGAGCGTCAGTATCGGCGGCAAAATAAGTTAAACGCGCATCTGGACAGTCAGGATATACATGAATATTGCCGACTTCGCAGTGATGATGCGCAGTGGCTTGAAGAGACATTAGCGCATCTCGGATTGTCTATCCGCGCCTGGCTGCGATTGATTAAGGTCGCCCGAACCATCGCGGACCTCGAGCAATGTGATCATATTACCCGTCAGCACTTGCAGGAGGCCGTTGGGTATAGGGCGATAGACAGGTTACTCATTCATTTGCAGAAACTACTGACATAAAAAAAGGGCTTTCGCCCTTTTTTATTAATCATCAGATTCGGTGTAGTCTTCTGCACCTTCCACCTGAGGTTTCCCACCAGACAACGTATGGAAACGTTTTGGACGCTTAATACGCGTCATATACTTAGACCACACGCGTTCGGCTTCGGTAACTGGTTCACGTTCACCACGGCATACCGCAACAAACAGTTTTTCTTCTTCCGTTACCGGCTCACGTTTGCCCAGATCCAGCTCGTTGAAAGCATAACCGTGACGCTCAAGCAGTTGTGCTTCTTTAATGGTGAAATCACCATGACGGGAGAATCCGCGGGGATAATATTTATTGTCGAAATATCGATTAGTCGTCGTAAAGCTTTCCGCCATCCTGCACGCTCCTAATTCTTTGGCCGAGCTATTTATGGCGCGGAGTATTAGTTACGCTTGACAGAGCGTCAAACAAAAGATTTAAATCATCACGACAAATAATTTTATGGAGCGAGTTGTGGATACGGAATTGTTAAAAACTTTCCTGGAGGTTAGCCGGACACGCCACTTTGGCAGGGCTGCTGAAGCGCTCTATCTGACCCAATCGGCGGTTAGTTTTCGGATCAGACAACTGGAAAATCAATTGGGTGTAAATCTGTTCACCCGACACAGAAACAATATCCGTTTAACCGCGGCGGGTGAGAAATTATTGCCTTACGCTGAAACGCTGATGAATACATGGCAAGCAGCGCGCAAGGAGGTCGCGAATACCTCGCGGCATAACGAGTTTTCAATTGGTGCCAGCGCATCCCTTTGGGAATGTATGCTTAATGACTGGTTAAGGCGTTTGTATCAGTCACAGGAACCACAAACCAGCCTGCAGTTTGAAGCGAGAATCGCTCAACGGCAGTCGTTAGTAAAGCAGCTACATGAACGACAGCTTGATCTGCTGATCACCACCGAAACGCCCAAAATGGACGAATTTAGCAGCCAACTGTTGGGATATTTCACGCTGGCGCTCTATTGCAGTTCACCTTCACAAACCAAAGATGAACTGAATTACCTACGCCTGGAATGGGGACCCGATTTTCAACAACACGAAGCAGGACTGATCGCGGGGGATGAAGTGCCGGTACTTACCACCAGTTCGGCAGAACTGGCCAGGCAGCAACTTTCTGTCCTTAAGGGCTTTAGTTGGTTGCCCGTTAACTGGGCTAAAGCCAAAAGCGATCTACACACGGTTACCGACAGCACAACGCTCTCACGTCCTTTATATGCCGTCTGGCTGCAAAACAGCGACAAACATGCACTTATTTGCGATCTGCTAAGAACAAGTATTCTGGAAGATTAAAGAAAGCACTGGCAAGGATGCCGGAAGTAATACAGCAGAAAGGCACAGCTCAAATTGCAGATAAAAAAAATCCTTAGCAAGGATGCTAAGGATTGTTTCTGGCAGGGGCGGAGAGACTCGAACTCGCGACACCCGGTTTTGGAGACCGGTGCTCTACCAACTGAGCTACGCCCCTAAATTTTTTTATCATTAAGCCTGCTTAGTAGCAGGCTTAATTTTCTAATAAGTGGCGGAACGGACGGGACTCGAACCCGCGACCCCCTGCGTGACAGGCAGGTATTCTAACCAACTGAACTA
>NZ_JAHLQZ010000344.1:0-2263 GCF_018919505.1 Citrobacter sp. S55_ASV_140 | reverse complement strand
TCTTTATACAGTTCAATGAGTTTCCCGGCATTTTCATAGGAGCGTTTAGATATTTCTAATGAATCTTTTCCTGTCATATATTTAGAGACAGAAGCATCAACACTATTGCGAGTTTTAAAAATAAAATCATCAAGCCCCAGTTTTGCCTGGGTATATTTTGCACTAAATTTGGCAGCTTCAGATTGGTTCTTAAAGCCATTAAAAATGTTAAAGCCTACTTTAACGCCAACCTGGAGTTCATCCTCATAATCATCCTGCTGCGCATCTTTGGAAGGATTATTGTCCGTGTAGTGGGCGTTGAAATCTACAACCGGATAATTAGCTGATTTTGCCGCCGAATATTCAGCATTTGCTGCAGATATTGCCTTCGTCAAAGAAAGATACGTCGGATTATCCTGCATGATTTTTTTATAAACGGCATCTTTATCAACATTAAAAGGGTATTTATTGAAAAAATCAGGCAGCTTACCCAGGTTTTCAGCGGTGACATTGTCTCCCGTAAGATTACGCAGCATCATTAACTGCGTATCCAGTTGCGCGCGGAAATTCAACTCCTGAGTGCTTAAAGAGTCGATAGATACCTGAACTTTACGAATATCCGATTGCATTGCTGCGCCTGCGGCGATGAGTTCGGAAAAATCATTCAGCATCTGCTTGTAAAAGATTTTCTCGTCGTCGATCACCGCAAGTATCTGCCGGGTTTTTTCCACTGACAAATAGGCATCGGCCGTTTTTTGTGCGGTTGTAAGCAACTCTTGTTGGAAATCGTACTTACTGGCCTCTTCCTGCTGCTCAGACTTAGAAATATTGCTGCTTCTGACGCCAAAATCCGCAATTCGGTAAGCGAGGGTTAATTTATTCTCTACGTTCTGCTCATTATCATGTTCGTCCGTTTTTTTATGGATGGCTTCTGACGAAACGTCCAACGTCGGATAGAGAGAAGCTTTGCTCATGTTTGTCTCCTGGTGACGCATTTCGGTCTCCCAGGATGCAATGGCCACAGAAGGTTGCGTGTTTAACGCATCCACAATTAACGTCCGCAGCGGCAACGTATGGTCTCCCGTTTCTGCATGAGCGCAGATGGCCAACGGCAGCGAACTCCCGAGGATAAGCAAAGCGATGACGGATTTATTCATGGCTTTTTTTCTCCTTAAGGACATTAATTTCTTTTTGCAGATTGCGGTGCATTCCGGCAATTTGTCCAAGCAGGGGTTCAAACGTCTGTGACTGGCTATCCAGCGTGGCGACGGTTTCATGGTGGTGATCGAGGTTGACGCGTTCGGCGGTTTCCACAGCGTTGGAGATGCCATCCAGAAGTGAAGCCTGCTCGCTAAAGTGGCGCTCAGCAACGGTATGTAGTTCTCCCACGTTTGCATCAAGGTGTCCCATACCATCATTGACCTCCAGGACGGCATGATGGGTCTGCGCTTGCGCGACCAGTAATTCGTCCAACGTACCGCGCTGAGATTCAACCGTAGCCATCAGTTGTAGCTGACTGGTCTGCAGCAAAGATTGACTTTCGGTTAGCGCTGCAAGGTGTGTTCCCTGGTTGACCAGAGCTTGCGTAGATGCGCCGAGCTCTTTCTCAATCCCGAGCAAAGCGGAATGATTCGACGTGATGCACTGGTCTATATGCTGTAACTGTTCAACCTGTTGATGAACCGCAGCAATAAGGGCATCATTAAATTTCTCCGTTTTGCTGGCCCCCTCTACAGTGCAGCTAAGAAGTGAATTCAGCATGTTGTTGCTGGCGTCAAATGCGTTAGTCAGGCGTTCCTGAAAGCCAAACATGCCCGCTTTGAACTCTTTGATCACATCGTCCAGATCGGTTATCAGACGCAGGGTTTTCGTTTTTCCGATCGCAGAGGTTTTACTGCGCTCATGACATTCTCTGACGAAATCAAGGCGCGCATTGCGTAAATCGATGGCTAAACGGGTGAATTCCCCACGCAGGAAAGAACACATCACATTAAGTAAAATAGCGCTCACCACCCCATAGATTGATGAAACGAATGCGGTATTCATTCCTTTCAGTGGTTCAGCAAGCGAGGAGACCACACTGACGATAATCCCTAACGTATCCGCCTCGTTACCGCCGGTGATTTGCGATTTCTCCAGCAACGAGATGACCGAGGCAATCGTCATAGATAAACCCGCGAAGGTTCCCAACAGACCAATCATGGTAGACAGGTTTGCGCAGGTCATAACTCCTGCCAGACTCTGGTTCTGCTTACGATTCACGCTGTTATCCATGCTTTCATAC
>NZ_JAHLQZ010000343.1:0-2271 GCF_018919505.1 Citrobacter sp. S55_ASV_140 | reverse complement strand
ATGTAAAACGTTTCTACGATGCCGTTTCAACGTTCAAAATTTCTCTGCCGACGCCAATTATGTCCGGCGTGCGTACCCCAACCCGCCAGTTCAGCTCCTGCGTACTGATCGAGTGCGGCGACAGCCTGGATTCCATCAACGCCACCTCCAGCGCTATCGTGAAATACGTTTCTCAGCGCGCCGGTATCGGTATCAACGCCGGCCGCATCCGTGCGCTGGGTAGCCCGATTCGTGGCGGTGAAGCGTTCCACACTGGCTGTATTCCGTTCTACAAGCACTTCCAGACCGCGGTGAAATCCTGCTCGCAAGGCGGCGTGCGCGGCGGTGCGGCCACCCTGTTCTACCCGATGTGGCATCTGGAAGTCGAAAGCCTGCTGGTGCTGAAAAACAACCGCGGCGTTGAAGGCAACCGCGTGCGTCATATGGACTACGGCGTGCAGATCAACAAGCTGATGTATACCCGTCTGCTGAAAGGCGGTGACATCACCCTGTTCAGCCCGTCCGACGTCCCGGGCCTGTATGATGCGTTCTTCGCCGACCAGGACGAGTTCGAACGTCTGTACACCCAATATGAAAACGACGACAGCATCCGTAAACAGCGCGTGAAAGCGGTTGAACTGTTCTCCCTGATGATGCAGGAACGTGCCTCTACCGGCCGTATCTACATTCAGAACGTTGACCACTGCAACACCCACAGCCCGTTTGATCCGGTTGTTGCGCCGGTGCGCCAGTCCAACCTGTGTTTGGAAATCGCCCTGCCGACCAAACCACTGACCGACGTGAACGACGAAAACGGCGAAATTGCGCTGTGTACGCTATCCGCATTTAACCTGGGTGCTATTAACAGTCTGGACGAGCTGGAAGAGCTGGCCGTACTGGCGGTACGCGCGCTGGATGCGCTGCTGGATTATCAGGATTACCCAATCCCGGCCGCCAAACGCGGCGCAATGGGCCGTCGTACGCTGGGTATTGGCGTCATCAACTACGCCTACTGGCTGGCGAAAAACGGTAAGCGTTATTCTGACGGTAGCGCCAATAACCTGACCCACCAAACCTTCGAAGCCATTCAGTATTACCTGCTGAAAGCTTCTAACGAGCTGGCAAAAGAGCAAGGCGCGTGCCCGTGGTTTAACGAAACAACTTACTCCCAGGGTATTTTACCGATCGATACCTATAAAAAAGACCTTGATGCTATCTCTGACGAGCCGCTGCATCTGGACTGGGAGCAGCTTCGCGAGTCCATCAAGACTCACGGCCTGCGTAACTCCACGCTCTCTGCGCTGATGCCGTCGGAAACCTCTTCGCAGATCTCTAATGCGACCAACGGTATTGAACCACCGCGCGGCTACGTGAGCATCAAAGCGTCTAAAGATGGGATTCTGCGTCAGGTCGTGCCGGACTACGAACACTTGCACGACGCCTACGAACTGCTGTGGGAAATGCCGAGCAACGACGGTTATCTGCAACTGGTAGGTATCATGCAGAAGTTTATCGATCAGTCGATTTCCGCCAACACCAACTATGATCCGACGCGTTTCCCATCAGGAAAAGTGCCGATGCAGCAGTTGCTGAAAGACCTGCTCACCGCCTACAAATTTGGCGTCAAAACGCTGTATTATCAGAACACCCGCGATGGCGCGGAAGATACTCAGGACGATCTGGTACCGTCCATTCAGGACGATGGCTGCGAAAGCGGCGCATGTAAGATCTGATGAATATTGCCGGGTGGCGCTACGCTTACCCGGCCTACGATTGCACGGTTTGTAGGCCGGATAAGGTGTTTGTACCGCATCCGGCGCTCATCCCACAAAGGATTCACATTAATGGCATACACCACTTTTTCACAGACGAAAAATGATCAGCTTCTGGAACCGATGTTCTTCGGCCAGCCGGTGAACGTCGCCCGCTACGATCAGCAAAAATATGACATCTTCGAAAAACTGATCGAAAAGCAGCTCTCTTTCTTCTGGCGTCCGGAAGAGGTCGATGTTTCCCGCGATCGCATCGACTTCCAGGCGCTGCCGGAGCATGAAAAGCATATCTTCATCAGCAACCTGAAGTATCAGACGCTGCTGGACTCCATTCAGGGACGTAGCCCGAACGTCGCGCTGCTGCCGTTAATCTCGATTCCTGAACTGGAAACCTGGGTCGAAACGTGGGCGTTTTCTGAAACGATCCACTCGCGTTCTTACACCCATATCATCCGTAACATCGTCAACGATCCGGCGGTGGTGTTTGACGATATCGTCACCAACGAGCAGATCCAGAAGC
>NZ_JAHLQZ010000342.1:0-2276 GCF_018919505.1 Citrobacter sp. S55_ASV_140 | reverse complement strand
CCATAAAGAAAGCGCCGGCTACAAGTAATGCCGCCGGGGAGAGACCGCGTTTATTCTCAACCGCTAAATGTTCACTCATGTTGTGCTTGCCATCTCAAAAGAAACTGACCGGGTCTGTTTTTTTATTTTCAGCGTATCCGTTATGCGTACGCCGCTACCGTTTCGATCGCTGAATGGGTACTATGACGACCTTTCTATAAGGAGCTCATTATGTCCCAAACACTGAATGCCGATCAGGAACTGCTCTCGGACGTTGTTGCCTGTCAGCTGGTTATCAAACAAATTCTGGATGTCATTGATGTTATCGCCCCGGTAGAAGTCCGGGAGAAAATGTCCAGCCAACTGAAAAGCATCGACTTTTCAAGTCACCCTGCAGGTGCCGATCCGGTTACTATGCGCGCAATACAAAAAGCAGTTGCCTTGATCGAGTTGAAATTCACGCCGCAGAATGAGTCTCACTAAAATAAACCGTTGTTTCAGGTTTTAGAAAGGTTTTTTGCGCCTTTGAGAATGAGAGGCGCGAGCGTAGAGATCTTTGAGCGCTAGCCGGATAAGATGCGTGGCATGACTATCCGGCTAGCGTTATGAAAATTGAAGATTAGTGATGTTGGTAGTTTACGACGTTCAGCAGATGTTTATCGGTTTGCGCCATGCACAGTCCCGCGCGTTTCGCGCTGCGGACTTCATCAAGAATGGTTTGTAACAGTACGCCATCCTGCTGCTGCTCTTTTTCCAGATCGTGGAGAAAATCAACGGTTGGCTCATCGTTCAATGCTTCAGCTTCATTGGTTAAGCGTGAAAGCTTACTCGAACGCTGTTGGTACTCATCCAGTGTTTTCTGAAACAGTTCTTCAAGGGAAGTCAGTTCATCACCCGGAACATCGATGGCCTTGACGATGGGGTTAGCCCCGGCGCTTTTCATAAAATTAAACATACGCATCATTTGAGTTACGTTACCCTGCGCCTGCGTGCGTAGAAACGTTGCGGTACCTGTCAGGCTATGTTCGTAGCACCATTCGCTAAGGTGCAGGTAAAGATTCGATGCGTAGAACTCAAGATTCATTTGCGTGTTGAGTTTATGAACAATTCCAACTGCAGCCATATCAATATCCTTATTTCCAGAAAGGAGAATGTACGTTACTAACGTCAGTGCAACGGGCTGTCGCCGCACTTCACATCTACGTACAATTAAAACTGTTAGCAGAATAAATCCGTTCCGCCGGTCCTTTAGTGATCACGGATTATATCCGCTTCCGATCGAGATTCAGCATAGCGCGTGATCTGGCATAAGAAAATCCTTAAATCTGCATATTTATGTTTTTTTACATATTGTCATAGCAATATTCTTAATGCCTGCATTTCGTCATATAAGGTGCGTGAATGTAATTGATTGATATTTAAGTATTTATAGTAATATTCTGATAATGAAATGTTGTTTCATATCACAAAATTAAATTTAACAATACGTTATTGTCTTGACCTCGCTGATTATGAAGTCCCGGCTGGTGGCGATTTCACGAATGGGTAAGGTAAATGAAAACTATCTGGTAGTTAATATTTTGCGCCAGATCATTTTTGCTGAAATTAATAAATTTAACGACCTGTACGATTCGGCATTTATTGTTTGGTGAATGTGGGGAAATCGAGGAGTTACCTATGAAAAAGGTTGCGGTGCTGCTGGCGCCTGGTTTTGAAGAGGCGGAAGCGATTGTTACCATTGATATTCTGCGTCGCCTGAATATCGAAGTCGAAACGCTGGCCTGCTCGGAGCCGCGTGCGGTGGTGAGCTATCATGACGTACCGATGGTGACCGACAGTACGTTGGCTGCGCGTCAGGCCCATCTCTACGATGCCGTCGTGTTGCCTGGGGGGCCGCAAGGTAGCGTTAATCTTGCCGCCAGCGAGGCAGTCATCCAGTTTGTCACCTGCCATGATAAGGCGGGAAAACTGATTTGTCCTGTGTGCTCTGCGGCCGCGCGCGTACTGGGCGGCAACGGTCTGCTAAAGGGGCGTCGCTACGTGTGCTCGGGAGATTTATGGCAAAACGTCACGGATGGCGAATATATCGATGTGCCCGTTGTTGAGGATGGCAATCTTATTAGCGGCAAAGGATTAGGGCATATTTTTGATTTTGCGTTTACGCTTTCGGCGCGTCTGTTGGGAGATGATATTCCGGTTCGCGATCACGCCGACCACATTTACTACCCATGGTAAACATTGTTTTCCCGAATGCTTCAGCATTCGGGGACAAGGATTTGCTGACTGATGTTATGGAC
>NZ_JAHLQZ010000341.1:0-2297 GCF_018919505.1 Citrobacter sp. S55_ASV_140 | reverse complement strand
CTACTGGCCTGTACAGGTAACGCGTGTATCATCAGTTCCACCAGAGCATGCAGGTTGTAGCCGGTATGTGCTGAAACAGCCATCACCGGGAAAGAGGACGGCAACTGACCAGCAATCTGCGAACTGATAACCGCAAGTGAAAGGCACTGCTCAGTTGAAGGAACAGCCTGACCGGCAGGTTCTGGCAACGGAGGAATGCGATCTGCCTGGCTGATGACAAACAGGAAACGGGAAGCATCCGCGCCATAAGCAAGTAGTGACCGGTGCGTGACAATATCCACCGCCCGCGCACGATCATCAGCACGCAGGACCCAGATAATCAAATCCAGCTCCGTCAGCAACTTCTGATACAGCGCCGAATATTCCGCATCGTATTCCGGTGTCTCGCCAACTCCAGGCAAATCCACCAGTGTCATGCTGCGCTCGCCCACGGTGAGCACTATCCGCTGAGGTTCACGGGTACAGCCCAGCAAATCGCTGGTCAGGCATACCGGTTGTTGAAACAGGGCGTTGCAAAGCGAGCTCTTACCCGCCCCGCTTTTGCCCATAATGCCAATCACGGGCTCGTAGTTGATGGCGTGTTGCAGGCGGGAAAGAATACGTTCGGTCGTTTGTTGGGGTAAGAAATTAAGGCAGGCACGCAGGATATCACTGGTATCCTGCGATTCGGGGGCTTGGGACATGTTTTACTCCTGTGAAAAGCAAAGCCGGAAGGAAATCAACCGGCTATTCACATAAGTAATATAGGCATGAAAATTAGTGGAGTTATTGTTTTTTCTTTAATAAAGATATTTTATATTCATTAGGATTGCCTTTATATTTCCCATATTCATCATCAATCAGCCTTTCAATAAATTTATTTATATTAACACCATGCAATTTAACCAGCTCTTTAAGCTCTCTACGGGTTTTTATAGAAATTTCAGTATTAAGATTGAAGCTTTTCTTTTTATCTCGTCGCCCGCGCTGCTGAAACGCTTTTTTCATGTTATCCAGAAGTAATTTTTTATCCTGACAATCAATTTTATTCCCCCGTATAACCCAGCAATCAATTGCCCCCATGATTGCAATATATTTCTCATTTGCATCTGCGGGCTTAAACCAAAAAAGGATGTTATCATTGACATCCTTCCTTTTTAATAAATAATCCCACGCCCATTCAATACCCTCAGAGTCTTTTTTCTTTAACCATTTAAATTGTCGAACAGGGCTAATCAAGTGAAGCCAGATACTACGAATATGTTCGAATGACTCTTTAATTTGGATAGGATTGAAGAAACCCGAGAGTTTATTGAAGAAGGTAATAATTAACCGACTCCTTTCAGCGGAGCTGACGGGATTATCCGGAAGTCTAAAAAAAGAATATAAACAATGATCCTCTGAATCCCAGCCATTTTGCAACTTTAATTCTGGCAAATTGAGACGGCTATTTGATGCAGTGCGGATATATATCCAAAACCAGAAAATGGCTCGCTCATTGGCATCTCCTTTTAACCACCTAAAATCAACATCACGAAGGTAGGGATCTTCACCTCCATTTAAGACTTGCTTTTTAGGGGGAGTATCTTCCTGAGCCAATACCTGCCGCATCACACGTTCTATCGCAGGGTCAGTTTGATTTATTTCGGACACCAGAGTAGCAGGAGAAAGATCTACATCTGCGCACTCGTGCTTACTATCATCGCCAGGAAGTTGCTTCACCTCTGATGCCTGCAATAAAGAGCCTTCCTTGTTATTTTCAGGATTGACAGAAGTGGGCGGCTGCTCAGTCGAAACCATTTCTTTCTGTGATAATTCAATAGAGAATAATTCTCCAAAAGCACCTAAATGACTATCCTTATCATTCTTATTCATTATAAACACCTGTATTTAAAAACACTATACTACGTATTTAAATTGTATTTTTACTGGAGTCAACTAGTGAGTTTAATGTAATGCTAATTATGAGAATAAGCCCACAATAGATGGCTAAAATCTAAAAAATAACTATGCCGTTATGATTTTTTACTGTCGTAATCATCGGCAAACACTATACGCATTTTTCGAAAGAATTTTCAGGCATATCAATGGGCGCATCATGCTAAAAGTGACATCAATGGGCTGTATGATTCAGGCAGATGTAACTTTCTACTTCCGAGCTCATAGTATGAGATAGATGCCCGTTACTCTCCCATCGACAACAGGCTCTCTCCCAACTCAACACCACCATACGGGAGCATCGCTATGACCAGCCAAACGACTTTGCCATTAACTAAAATCCTGGATTCAAAATCAGTATTGAATGATCAGCTCGTCGA
>NZ_JAHLQZ010000340.1:0-2305 GCF_018919505.1 Citrobacter sp. S55_ASV_140 | reverse complement strand
CCATTGCTCAATGCAACTGCATATTTTGTACCAACCCATTGAGCAAATTCTTCTTCAAAGAGACGACACTCATTACCTGTCCAATAATTGACCTTATTTGACAATAACACAGAGGAAACTGCATCTGCTTCTTCTTGAGTAAATGAAGGCCATGGAGAAAATTTAGTATTTAGCATGATATAATTCCTTTAAGCTCTAAAATCGATCTCAGCCAAATATTTGGACGAGACTGCTCTGAGATAATTTCATTTTGAGAGTGAATATTACGTCCATCATCCATAATCCCAATTGTTGTCCATCCCAGATTGTTAGGAGTAACAAAATCCTTATTTACATTATCACCCACATAAATATATTCACATTTCCCATGGAGACGCTGAATAAATTCGAATCTGAGTGGATCTGGTTTTTCAGCGTTATCAAATTCTTCTGATATATATGCAGTAAACTCTTGTAAGCAAAGAGCCTTTATTTTATTTCTTTGAGTTACTGTGCGTCCATCAGTAATAATAGAAACACCTCGAGTATTATCATTTAGATATCGAAGCATAGTCAGGACATCATTATCAATAGCAATGACGGGCTGATGATTTCTATACATCCAAATAAATTGTTCTTTCGATGTTGGAGGAAGACCGAGCCAATTTATTATATCAGTAAAAAGATCTTTTGAACGACCACTATAAAACCCCCTCAACAAACCAACAATATCTCGCTGATATAATCTTAGAATTTCTTGTCGAATAAATTCAAAACCTGAATCTCTGAAATCAGCTTCTTTATATAGGGTATCATCAAGGTCAAACACCCAAAAGCTATTATCAGATATCTGGATATTCATGAGATAACACCTTAGCGTCATAACGTAACATTAAAAGATCAGCTTCCCAGTCATCAATAAAATCGATACATTCATCACTCATATATTCTTTTAATAAATACAAAGGATAATTTGCTCCTGCTGCGTAAGAAAGAGGATACCCACCACCAAAACGAGGGTTAATTTCCAATCCTTTAATATCACCTGTATCTTTATTATAAAATACCTGTACTGTTACACAGCCGACAACGCCAGGTATTTTTTTCAAACGCTCAAGAAGATATTTATAAACCCTACCTTTCCTGGTTACCCCTTTACTGACCTCACCACTTCGTGTTTCTATTCTCTCGCGAGGGACAAGACACTTAAGTTCATTTTGTTTCGAAAAATAGCAATCAACAGTAACCTCCACATAATCCTTACCGATAAGTTCCATATACATATTATTCATATTATTTAGGATATCATCAGTAAGATCAGTTTCATTATTTAATACAAAAGCACCGATACTACTACTACCATTGTATGGCTTACAGAAGCATGGAAATACTATTGAATTAATATCATAAATTTTAGGTGATGCTATATTTAGCCGTTGAAATAAATCAGCAGTCTTCCTCTTATCACGGCATGCAGAAACAAATGTCAGGTCAGGTATTGAAATGTGACAACCAATATTACTAAAACTATCTTTAGCTCTGCTTAATTTTTCTAAATCTGTATCAATAGTAGGAATAACTAATTTAATTGAATTACTTTGACAAATAGCTATCAGATCATCAATATATGCTTCATCTGTAGCTCGAGGAACTTTAAAAAAACCATCCGCAACCTGACATGCTGAAGACAACTCTGGGGACATATCAGTGCACATGACCTTACCACGTATATTGAGACTAAGCATTGCTTCGCGGAATGCTTCAACGAGTTCAACACGTCTTCCGGCCGATAATATAAGGATATTATTCATCAGTATTTTTCCCTTTAAAAATAGGCATCGTTGCATGTCCCTCAGAGGAGATTCCTTCCTTAATGAACACTTTTTTTACCGTGAGCAATAATATTTTAATATCAAGCCATAATGAATGGTTATCAACATACCACACATCTAATTTAAATTTCTCTTCCCAACTCAATGCATTGCGCCCATTCACTTGTGCCCAACCCGTGACACCAGGTCGGACATCATGTCGGCGTTTTTGTTCCTCATCATAAAGCTCGAGATAGCTTGTCAATAAAGGCCTGGGGCCAACAAGACTCATATCCCCTTTAAGAACATTCCATAGTTCAGGAAGTTCATCCAAACTTAATGCTCTTATTTTCCTGCCAAAGGTAGTTAAACGTTCTTCATCTGATAATTGTTGGCCTTGTTCATCAACAGCATCCTTCATACTACGAAATTTAACCATCTCAAAACACACGCCATTCTTTCCCGGACGAAGTTGTTTGAAAAAAGCGGGCTTACCTAACTTTTTCCTTACAAGA
>NZ_JAHLQZ010000033.1:0-33722 GCF_018919505.1 Citrobacter sp. S55_ASV_140 | reverse complement strand
AACCGGCGTGCAGCCAGAGGTCAATCTCCACGCCCACGCCGTAGTAGAAGCCGTTTGCATGCCAGCTCAGCGCCAGCAGATTCTGCCCGGCGCGGGTAAAAAACTCTTGTTCGCTCAGCGCAATATGGTTTTCATTCCCGGCGTTGGCGGCGCGGGTGATGTATCGATGCGCCACCAGCAGTTGCGCGGGTTCCTGCAGGCGGAGTTCCGCCAGCAGACTGTCCTTACCAGAGCCGGATGGCCCCATCAGCCAGATCAGTTTCCCCATAGTCAGAATACCCTTTTGCCCTGACGCCAGACGTGGTCGATATGGATGTTGCCGCCTTTGCGATGTGCCAGCACCAGATCCGCCCGTTTACCTTCGGCAACAACGCCGCGATCATCGAGATTCAATGCCCGCGCCGGATTGCGGGTCACCAGACGAATCGCCTGCGGCAGTGTAAAGCGGTTGGCGTCGTCATCCGCTACGCGAAATGCCGCGTCGAGCAGGCTGGCGGGGTAGTAATCGGAGGAGAGAATATCCAGTAACCCCAGCTCAGCCAGCTTATGCGCCGCCACATTGCCGGAATGAGACCCTCCGCGCACGATGTTTGGCGCGCCCATCAGCACGTTCATTCCGTGCTGGCGCGAGGCTTCAGCCGCCGCGAAAGTGGTAGGAAATTCGGCGATTACGCTGCCAAGTTGGTGCGATTCCAGCACATGTTCGCTGGTGGCATCGTCATGGCTCGCCAGCGCGATATTACGTTCGCGGCAAAGCTGGGCGATGGCGTTACGATTGGGCTGCGACCAGCGTGCGGCGAGGGCCAACTGTTCTTCTTCATAGCGGGCCATCTGCTCGTCGGTGAGCGAATATTTGCCCTGATAATACTCGCGGTACTTTTCTCGATTGGCGAACTGGCGCTGGCCCGGCGAATGATCCATCAGTGAAACCAGCGTCACCGGCTCGCGCCCGACCAGTTTTTCAAACAGCGGCAGGGTGGTGTGGTGCGGCAGTTCGCAGCGCAGATGCAGGCGGTGTTCGGCGCGATTGACCCCGCGTTTTTGCGTCTCTTCCACGGCGTTGATCATCTTCTCCAGATTTTCCAGCCGATCGCCGCCGTCGCGCACGTCGCCAATCGCCACCGCGTCCAGCACGGTAGTAATGCCGCTGGCGACCATTAGCGCGTCATGGCTGCTCATCGCCGAGTGGGCAGGCCAGTCGACCTTCGGGCGCGGGGTGAAGAATTTATCCAGATTATCGGTATGCAGCTCAATCAACCCTGGCAGCAGCCAGCCGCCTTCGCCGTCTAAAGCCTCCGGCAGACGGCTCTGGGTTTCGGCAAAGGCGCGAATAACCCCGCCCGCAATTTCCAGCGATCCTTGCACCACGTCATCTTCCAGAACCAGCTTTACATTGTTGATAATCATGCTGTTGTTCCCATCAGGTGCAGACGGTCCGCTACGCGGTCGCGCACGGTTTGATCGTGAAAAATACCGACAATGGCTGCGCCGCGGGCTTTCGCCTCTTCAATCAACGCCACCACGGCAGCGCTGTTTTTGGCGTCCAATGAGGCGGTCGGCTCATCGAGCAGCAGAATAGGGTAATCGACGATAAACCCACGGGCGATGTTGACGCGCTGCTGTTCGCCACCGGAAAAGGTCGATGGCGCCAGGTGCCACAGGCGTTCCGGTACGTTGAGACGCGTTAACAGGCTGGCGGCTTTCGCGGCGCATTCTTCACGGGATACGCCGAGATCCAGCAGCGGCTGCATCACCACATCCAGGGCGCAGACACGGGGGATCACGCGCAGGAACTGGCTCACCCAGCCGATGGTTGAACGGCGAACTTCCAGCACTTTGCGCGCCGGGGCCTGCACCAGATCGACCCATTCATCGCTGTGGCGAATGTGGATGTGCCCTTCATCCGGCAGGTAGTTGGCGTACAGCGAACGCAGCAACGTGGATTTACCGCTGCCCGAGTGACCGTGCAGCACCACGCATTCGCCGCTTTTCACTGCCAGAGTGGCGTTTTGCAGCACTGGCAGACGTACGCCGTTTTGCTGGTGGAGCACGAAGGTTTTACTGACATTTTCAACGCGAATCATTTTTGCCTCGAGATTTTTTGCCGGATGGCGGCTGCGCCTTATCCGGCCTACAAAAGTGCGATCCAGGTAGGCCCGATAAGCGCAGCGCCATCGGGCACAACAAAAAATCAGTTCTGCAATACGGACGACACCAATAACTGGGTATACGGATGATGCGGATCGTCGAGCACGCGGTCGGTTAACCCACTTTCCACCACCTGACCCTGTTTCATCACCAGCAAACGGTCCGCCAGCAGACGCGCCACGCCCAGATCGTGGGTGACAATCACCACCGCCAGATCCAGTTCCACCACCAGGCCGCGCAGCAGATCCAGCAGTTTGGCCTGTACCGATACGTCCAGCCCGCCGGTGGGTTCATCCATAAACACCAGCTTCGGGTGGGTGACGAGGTTACGGGCGATCTGCAGGCGTTGCTGCATGCCGCCGGAGAAGGTGGTCGGCAGGTCGTCGATACGCGAGGCGGGGATCTCCACCTCCTCCAGCCAACGCTGCGCGGTGGCGCGAATGTCACCATAGTGGCGCGCGCCGGTGGCCATCAGGCGTTCGCCGATATTGCCGCCTGCGGAAACCTGACGGCGCAGGCCATCCAGCGGATGCTGATGCACCACGCCCCACTCGGTGCGCAGCAGACGGCGGCGGTCGGCTTCGTTCATGTCGTACAACGAACGGTTCTGATACAAAATTTCACCGTTCTGTGGCGTCAGACGTGAAGAGATTGATTTCAGTAGGGTGGTTTTGCCGGAACCGGACTCGCCGACGATACCCAGCACTTCACCAGGCCACAGGTCAAACGAGACGTCGCTGAAGCCTTTGCCCGGCGCGTAGAGATGAGTCAGGTTGTTGACTGAAAGCAGCGGTTGCGTCATTTGCTGAGAGCCTCGCTCTGTTGGCGGCAGTAGTCGGTGTCGGAACAGACAAACATGCGTTTGCCGGTGTCATCGAGCACCACTTCATCGAGATAGCTGTGGGTAGAGCCGCAGATGGCGCAAGGCTCATCCCAGCTCTGCACGGTAAACGGGTGATCGTCGAAATCGAGGCTCTCTACGCGGGTGTAAGGTGGAACGGCATAGATGCGCTTTTCACGACCAGCGCCAAACAGTTGCAGGGCCGGCATCATGTCCATCTTCGGATTGTCGAATTTCGGGATGGGCGACGGGTCCATGACGTAGCGGTTATTGACCTTCACCGGATAGGCGTAGGTCGTGGCGATATGGCCGAAGCGGGCGATATCTTCATACAGTTTCACCTGCATGATGCCGTACTCTTCCAGCGCGTGCATGGTGCGGGTTTCCGTTTCACGCGGTTCAATAAAGCGCAGCGGCTCGGGGATTGGCACCTGGAAGATGATTATCTGATCTTCCACCAAGGGTGTTTCCGGGATGCGGTGGCGGGTCTGGATCAGCGTGGCGTCTTCGGTACGTTCCGTCGTCGCCACGCCCGTCACGCGTTTGAAGAAATTGCGGATCGACACGGCGTTGGTGGTGTCGTCCGCGCCCTGGTCAATCACCTTCAGCACGTCCGGTTCGCCAATCACGCTGGCGGTAAGCTGAATGCCGCCCGTGCCCCAGCCGTAGGGCATCGGCATTTCACGTCCGCCAAATGGGACCTGATAGCCGGGGATGGCTACCGCTTTCAGAATGGCGCGGCGGATCATGCGTTTGGTCTGTTCATCAAGATACGCAAAGTTGTAGCCGGAGAGGTTAGCGGTCACGGGCGGCCTCCTGTTGCAGGCGTTTGAGCAGTTCCAGTTCGGCCTGGAAATCGACGTAATGGGGGAGCTTGAGGTGCGATACAAAACCCGCCGCCTCGACGTTATCCGCATGTGCCAGCACGAACTCTTCGTCCTGCGCCGGTCCCGTGACCGTTTCATCGTATTCGGCCGCCTGTAAGGCACGGTCCACCAGCGCCATCGCCATCGCTTTACGTTCGCTCATGCCGAACACCAGCCCGTAGCCGCGGGTAAAATGGGGAGATTCGTTCTCTGGCGCGACAAAGCCGTTGACCATTTCACACTCCGTCATCAGCAGTTCGCCGACGTTCACCGCAAATCCCAGCTCTTCCGGTACGGTTTCCAGCGCGACGTAGCCGCTGCGGATCTCGGCGGCAAACGGGTGGTTGCGTCCGTAACCGCGTTGGGTGGAGTAGGCCAGTGCCAACAGATAGCCCTCGTCGCCGCGCATCAGCTGTTGCAGGCGTGAGGCACGCGAGCACGGGTAAACCGGCGGCGTGCGAGTGATATCGTCGGGTGCGTCGCCGTTATCTTCTTCGCGTTTTGCCAGCCCCTGGTTTGCCAGCAGGGAAAAGACGTGCGGGGAGGCATCCTGCGTGTTATCCGCGCAGCGCAGCGGCGGCGTTTCACCATTGGCCAGCAGGGTAAAATCCAGCAGGCGATGGGTGTAATCGTAGGTTGGACCTAACAGTTGCCCGCCGGGAATGTCCTTGTAGACCGCGGAGATTCGGCGTTCAAGGCGCATTTCCGCACTGTTTATCGGTTCGCTGACTGCCACCTTTGCCAACGTCGTGCGATAGGCGCGCAGCAAAAAGATGGCTTCGACGTTATCGCCGCTGGCCTGCTTTAGCGCCAGCGCCGCCAGTTCGCGGTCGGCGATGCCGCCTTCGGTCATCACCCGATCGACGGCCAGGTTCATCTGCTGTTCGATTTGCGCGACGCTCAGTTCGGCAATGGTCTCCTCGCCCCGGCGTCGGTTTTCCTGCAGGGCGTGGGCGCTGGCTATCGCCTTTTCGCCCCCTTTGACAGCGACGTACATCAGCACACCTCCACATGAGTCGTTCGCGGAATAGCCAGCAGGCGTTCGCCGCAGGTGAGGATCAGATCGACCCCCAGCGGGAACGGATGCGGGCGTTCGGTGAGTTCGTGAATCAGGCATTCCGGCAGCTGCGGCGCGATCATGCGTTCCTCGGCGATACCGGCGCCTGTCAGACGCAGCATACGTCCGCCGCTTAAGCCAGAGACCTGAACAATCAGCGTGGCGCTGGTCTCTGGCGCGACGGCGGAACCGGCGGAGAGGGCGTTTAGCTGTTCGCTGCTGATGCGTTCGTCGGCGACAGCAAATGCCGCCAGCTGTGGCTGATCCACCAGCGGCGCGTTGGTATGAAAACGCAGATTCTGCCGGGCAATATCGTTATCCATCGACGGTGCCAGCCAGACCGGCGTGTCGCCATCAACCAGCGTCAGCAGCACGCTGGTGGTTGCCAGGCCCAGCGGCTGCCAGCCATGTTTCAGTTGATGCAGGGCGACGATCACGCCCGGTTCACTCATGGCTTTCAGCAGGCGACGAAAGCTCTGCTGCGCATCCTGAACGGGTAAATTAAAAGCGGTTTGTAAGGTCATGCGTTATCTCCGCGTACCAGCGTGAAGAAGTCGACCCGGCTGGCGTTGATTTCGGCACGGCGTGCGCTAATCAGCGCATCGCGTTCCGCTTCCAGCGGGACAATCAAGGTTTCCATTAAGCTTTGGAAATGCGTTTGTTCCTGCAGCAGGGCGTCAATTACCGCGCACTGCTCGGCATGGTGTTTGTTACGTCCCAGCAGGTAGCTGTAACCCAGCGTGCCGCTCGTCAGGCGCACCACCGCGCGGGTGAGCGTGGTGTCGCCAGCAAAGAAGCGATTGCCGGTACCGCCCATGCGGGCCTGGATTTGCATCAGTCCGCATTCCGGTGCGCGGATAAGTTCATAGTCCGGCGTCAGTTTGAGCGCGTTGATGCGGGCGTTCAGCGCATCGGCATTGCTGTAAGCCAGCGCGCGCATCCAGCGCTGGCGGGTGGCGGTATCGAAATGCATTCAGTGCTCCATAGTGAATTCGATCATGTCGGCGCGGGTCAGGCTGACGGAGTATTCCGCCGCCTGCTCTTCGCCTTCACGGTGGTTCAGGGTGCGCACGCACAGCAGCGGCGCCATGTTGGGGATTTCCAGCACCTTGCTCTCTTTGGCCTGGGCCCGGCGGGCGCTGATGCGTGTTTGCGTGCGCAGGAGCGTCAGACCGGACTGTTCGCGTAAGTAGTCATGCAACGAACCGCTGGTAAAGCCCTGCATAAGCGGCCACAGCGTGAGGTCGGAAAAATAGTGGTCGATTTGGCACAGGGCGATGCCGTTAACCCGGCGAAGAGTGCGCAGGTGAATCACGTTGTCGCCTTCGTTAATGCTGAGCGCGTCGGCAATATGGCTGGAGGCCGGGCGCAGCACCGCCAGCAGTTTTTCGCTGGTGGGGTGGCTACCCTGGTCCAGCAGGTTCTGACTGAAACGCGCCTGGGCATTGAGCGGGTAATCAAACGGGCGCATCAGCACCAGCACGCCGACGCCCTGGCGACGTTGAACCCAACCGCGCTCAACCAACTGGTCAATGGCGCGGCGCAGGGTGTGGCGATTCACCTCGTAGCGCGCGGCAAGCTGCTGCTCGGCGGGCAGATAGTCCCCACAGCGATAATGTTGACGAAGCTCCTGCTCAAGTCTCGCGGCAATTTCCTGATAACGCGTTGGATAACTGGTCGGATGTGTAGACAAGTGCATAGCAATCAATGCCTCGTTAATCAGATAAAGTGCTTACGCAAACGCTGGGAAAGGAAATCCAGCAGGCTGACGGTGACGATGATTAACACCATCAGGGCGCAGGTTTGCTGGAACTGGAAGCCGCGGATCGCCTCCCATAAGGTCACGCCGATACCGCCTGCGCCCACCATGCCGACCACCGTGGCCGAGCGAACGTTGGACTCAAAACGGTACAGCGAGTAGGAGATCAGCAGCGGCATCACCTGCGGCAAAACGCCGTAGAGGATCTCTTCAATTTTGTTGGCCCCGGTGGCGCGAATGCCTTCTACCGGACCCGGTTCAATGGCTTCTACCGCTTCGGAAAGCAGCTTGGAGAGCACCCCGGTAGTGTGGATAAATAGCGCCATCATCCCGGCGAACGGACCTAAGCCGACGGCGACCACGAACAGCATGGCGAAGACCATTTCGTTGATGGCGCGGCAGGCGTCCATCGCTCTGCGCATCGGCTGGTAAATCCACCACGGCACGAGGTTATCGGCGCACATCAGGCCGAAAGGAATCGACAGCACCACGGCGAGGGCGGTACCCCAGACGGCGATTTGCAGGGTGACGGCCATTTCACCGAGATAGTCCTGCCACTGGCTGAAGTCCGGCGGGAAGAAGTCGGCGGCGAAGGTCGCCATATTGCCGGAATCCTGGATCAGCGTGAGCGGAGCCATTTCGGCACCTTTCCACGAGACCACCAACACGGCGAGAAGAATGGCCCAGCTCAGTAGCGAGAACCAGCTACGTTTGGGCGGGGCGACGGTGATGGTTTGCATGTTTAGCTCCGTTGGTACGTGTGTTTGCGTGGTAGGCCGGATGGCGCTGCGCTTATCCGGCCTACAATCCGGTCTACAAATCACTGCACCGCTTTGGTGACGCTGGTCATAGCGCCCAGCGCGGCGGTCAGACGGTCCAGATCGTCGAGCTGCGCTTTCAGCGCCGAGGTTTTGCTGGCTTTCTGTTCCTCGTTCAGCCCTTTGTTGTCCTTCACGCCCTGCATCTCTTTAAACAGCGCCAGTTGACGAATTGGCACCAGTTGCAGGTCGCTGGAGGCACGGAACGGCGCCCAGCCCAGGCGTTCAAGTACGGTTTTCTGTTCCGGCGTTTTGCCGTAGTTCATAAAGAAGTCGTACACCTTGTCCTTGGTGGTTTCGGAGAGGTTTTTACGCCAGACGATCGGATCGCCCGGGATCAGCGGTGACTTCCAGATCACCTTCAGTTCTTTCAGTTTTTCCGGTGCGGAAGTTTTCAGTTTGTCGAGGTTTTCGGTGTTGTTGGTGGCGACATCGACCTGCTTGTTGGCAACGGCCAGCGCGTTGGTTTCGTGTCCGGCGTTAACGGTGCGTTTGAAATCACTGGCGGAGATGTTGTTTTTGGCGAAGACGTAGTAACCGGGGACGAGGAAGCCGGACGTGGAGTTGGGATCGCCGTTGCCGAAGGTCAGATCTTTACGTTTGGCGATCAGATCGTTCAGGTTGTTGATCGGACTGTCTTTGTTAACGATCAACACGCTCCAGTACCCCGGGGATCCGTCGGCGGCGACGGTCTGGGCAAACACTTGTCCGTTAGCGCGATCCACCGCTTCCATTGCCGAGAGGTTGCCGTACCAGGCGATATCGACTTTGTTAAAGCGCATTCCCTGGATGATCCCGGCGTAGTCCGGGGCGAAGAAGGCGTTCACTTTTACACCCAGTGACTTTTCCATGTCCTTCAGGAACGGTTCCCACTGCGGCTTCAGGTTTTGCTGTGATTCGGTCGAAATAATGCCAAAGTTCAGCGCTTTTTCCTGCTCTTCGGCATGGACCGGGCTGAGCAGGGTGCTGAGACTAAACATGCTGGTAAAGGCCAGCGCGGCAACTGTCTTATAGCTCATTTCCATTCCTCATTGTGGGGATGTCAGGCAGCCTGCGCGTTCTGTTCGACGCGGTTCATGCTGCGGTAGAGATGGTCAAAACGATCGTTATCAAAATGCTGGCTGCTGCCGTCAAAGAAGACATTGC
The DNA here is from genome assembly GCF_018919505.1 of Citrobacter sp. S55_ASV_140. Classification (NCBI taxonomy): domain Bacteria; kingdom Pseudomonadati; phylum Pseudomonadota; class Gammaproteobacteria; order Enterobacterales; family Enterobacteriaceae; genus Citrobacter; species Citrobacter sp. S55_ASV_140. The sequence continues at coordinate 25,087 of NZ_JAHLQZ010000033.1, read as the reverse complement.
CCTGGCGCAGCGCGACGATGCGTTCGCAATAGCGCAGGGCGTAATCCACCTGGTGCAGCGTGACGACCACGGTGATGCCGTCGGTCTGATTAATGTCGCGCAGGGTATCCATTACGATGCGTGCGGATTCCGGGTCCAGCGAGGCAATAGGCTCGTCGGCCAGGATCACTTTGGCCTGCTGCATCAGCGCCCGGGCGATAGCGACGCGCTGCTGTTGCCCGCCCGAAAGCGTGGAAACGCGCTGATACGCAAAGTGCGCCATGCCAACGCGGGTCAGCGCCTGGAGCGCGCGCTGTTTCTGCTCCTGACTGAACCAGCTAAAACAGGTGCGCCAGAATGGCGTGCTGCCGAGCGCGCCAATCAGGACGTTCTCCAGTACCGTCAGACGGTTAACCAGATTGAACTGCTGGAAGATATAGCCGGTGTGGGCGCGACTTTGGCGGATATCGCGTGCCAGCCGACCTTCGTGTTGGACGGTGCGACCCAACAGCTCAACATGGCTACCGGGCGATTTATCCCCGGTGATCAAACCGCTTAAATGACGTAAAAGGGTGGATTTGCCGGAGCCAGACGGCCCAAGCAGAGCCACCATCTCACCGGAACAGATGCTCAGATCAACCGCATTGAGCGCCTGATGCTGGTTGAAGGATTTGGAGAGTTTCTCGACGCGGATAATCGTTTGCATGATGCGGCCTCCCTAAAAAAGTGGCCCCATCGTGGCGGATCAATGTGACGTTTTCGTTAAGGGATGGTTACTCAACAATGAAGAGTTGAGCGATTTTTGATGACAGTACGGGAGGACAAGCCTCCCGTTGGATTACTCGGTAGGTTGCTGCTGTTTGACGACGTTGATCATCCACGGTACGCCATACTGGTCGCTCACTTTACCAAAACCGTGGGCCCAGAAGGTTTCCTGCCAGTCCATTTCGATTTTTCCGTTTGCCGCGAGGTTATCAAACCAGCGCTTGCCTTCGTCGACATTTTGCGTGTCGAGCACCAGCGTAAAGCCAGAGTAGTGGGCATTTCCATCGGGGGCGCTATCGCTCATCATAATGTCGCTGCCCGCAACGCGCAGGTTGGCGTGGGCGATAGCGGTATCGGGGAATTTCATTCCTGAAGGGCAACCTTCTTCACTGTCCTGCGCCGATTTGGGCATTTCACCGAAGTTGATTTTGTAGAGCAGCTCGGCGCCTAATGTTTTTTGGTAGTAGGCGATGGCGTCTGCGCAGTTGCCTGCAAAGGAGATATAGGGACTTAACGGCATGATCTTTACCTCAGGTAAAAGAAACCAGTTAAGTGTAGTTAGCGTCTGCAAAAATAAACCAGGCGGGAAGTATGAGCTTCCCGCCTGGCAGATGAGCTGACACAGGCCTGATTAGCGCAGCGCCATCAGGCAATTTGCATCAGTTCTTTTTCACAAACTCTGATTTCAGCTTCATTGGGCCAAAGCCATCGATTTTGCAATCGATGTTGTGATCGCCTTCCACCAGACGAATGTTTTTTACTTTGGTACCGATCTTCAGCATTGAAGAGCTACCTTTTACCTTCAGGTCTTTCACTATGGTAACGCTGTCGCCGTCGGCCAGCAGGTTGCCGTTAGCATCTTTAACGATAAGTTCGTCACTGTCCTGAGCCGGTTCAGCATCGTTCCATTCGTGAGCGCATTCCGGGCAGATGAACATGCCGTTATCTTCGTAAGTGTATTCGGAGTTGCATTGTGGGCAGTGTGGTAATGACATGTGGATTTCCTCAAAAGTCAGCAGGGGCAAATGCGCCCAAAAAATGGCAGATTGCCGAAAAAGGCCGCAATTATACATAAAATCCCTGCTTTTGTCGGGACTACTGCGCGATAAAGCAAAATGATCTGCTGTAAAGATCCTTTGCTTTCACAGCAATGAAGTATGGCGCAATATTTTTTAAGGGAAATTGCTACGCCAGGTTATTTAAGATAAGGTGAGGCGAAATAACTGATATTTATAGGTAACACCGCTTACGGGTGTCTACGTCCTGATGGTTGAATATCTCCTGCCCCCTTAATTTTAGTAGGGGAATTCAGCGGGTATTCTTTAAAACTGAACTACGCTGTTTATCTTTCTTACTTATTACATAAGTGAGAGGCATCAGGCCAGCGGTTATATGCCAAATTTATTTTAATAATATCAATTGGTTGTTTTGATTTTAATTATTTCCACACGTAATTATAAAAGCCGAAAATCTATAAATAAAACGATTAGGCTAAATAAAAGTAATGCCATTTGCGTTAAGGAAAAATTTTCCATGCACACACAGACAATATATGAATTAAGTCAGGAAGCTGAACGCTTGCTGATGCTCTCTCTTGAACATCTCCGGCAATTACAAAAATTGCCCATCACGTCGTTGGATGATGTCGCGCTGCAACATGGAGAGCATAGCAGACAGGTTGTTCAGCCCCTGCATTTCAGCGCGCGTGGTATGGATGCCCAGCAGGCGACGCTTAATAATGAGCTGCGCAAGATTACGCGTCTGGAAATGGTGCTGGCCATCGTTGGCACCATGAAAGCGGGAAAATCGACGACGATTAACGCAATTGTCGGCACAGAAGTTTTACCTAATCGTAATCGTCCGATGACGGCGTTACCGACGCTTATTCGCCATACGCCGGGGCAGAAAGAGCCGGTACTGCATTTTTCGCATGTCGCGCCGATCGAAGCCTTAATGAAGGTTTTACAGCAGCGCATGCGGGCATGCGATCGCCAGCGTCTTACGCAGACGCTGGAAATTGATAAGGATATGAACGTCCTGCTGCAGCATATTGAAAACGGCGTGGCATTTGAACGGTATTATCTTGGCGCACAGCCTATTTTCCATTGTCTTAAAAGCCTGAATGACCTGGTGCGTTTGTCAAAAGCGCTGGAGGCTGATTTTCCTTTTGCCGCTTATGCCGCGATTGAGCATATTCCGGTTATCGAGGTCGAATTTGTCCATTTGGCCGGACAGGCAAGCTATCCGGGGCAATTAACGCTGCTGGATACGCCGGGGCCGAACGAGGCCGGACAACCGCACTTACAAAAAATGCTGAATGAACAGCTGGCGCGGGCTTCTGCGGTCCTGGCGGTAATGGATTACACCCAACTGAAGTCGATTTCTGATGAGGAAGTCCGTCGGGCGATTATGGCGGTCGGGAAAACAGTGCCGCTGTACGCGCTGGTTAACAAATTCGATCAGAAAGACCGCAACAGTGATGATGAAGAGCAGGTGCGGGCTTTGATTTCCGGCACGCTGATGCAAGGCGGAATCACCCCTGAACGAATCTATCCGGTTTCCTCGATGTGGGGCTATCTGGCGAACAGAGCGCGTCATGAGCTAACCACCCGCGGGCGGTTGCCGGATCATCAGGTGCAACGCTGGGTACAGGATTTTGCCGAAGCGGCGCTGGGCAGGCGCTGGCGTACCACCGATCTTGAGGATACGGAGCACATCCGTCATGCCGCCGATTTACTGTGGGAAGATTCGCTGTTTGAGCAGCCGATTCAGAACGTGATTCATGCCGCTCACGCCAATGCTTCGCTGTATGCGTTACGTTCCGCGTCGCATAAGTTATTGAACTATGCGCAAAGCGCGCACGAATATCTGGAGTTTCGCGCCCACGGATTAACGGTGGCCTATGAAAAACTGCGGCTGAACATTACGCATATTGAAGAGGATATGCAGCAGTTACAGGTAAGTCAGGGGCGAGTGAGCGATGAAGTTAACCATGAAGTAGAACTGGCGCTCGCATCTGCCGCGACCTATCTCAATGAGCAACAGACTGAGATTCTGTGCGGCATCAATACGTTTTTTGTCAAAGAAAACGTCCTGATGATGTCACCGCACGGCCAGGGATCAGGCGCTATAACGGCTGAAATGGCGGGTGAAATGCTGGTGCTGCATGACGAAGGGCAGGCAAAAATCGTCTTAGATAAAATGCGCTCGTCCTGTGAAGGGGTATTGCTGGCAGCCCAGGAGAGTATTAGCCGGGATTTAGCGCTACGTTTTGAGCAGCTTGAGTCGACCCTGTCCCGGGCACTCAATGACGCTATGCGGCCTATTGAATTGCGGGTGAAAGAGGAGCTGAATCACGCCGGATTTCGTGCGCGGATTCGTTTTCCGGCCTTTCATGCGGCGATGTTTAATTTTAATACCCGCCAGCTATTTAATGAGGCTATTGAACAGGATATTCCGGCGGAAAATACGTCGTCTACTGGCGGTGTGGTGCGTGACACTTTCTCCCGTTGGCTGAATCAACCCAACTGGGGATGGAATGATTACGTCGAAACAAAAACGCGTTATCTCATTGATATGGGCGCGCTGCACAAGAGCCTTGTGCATTACGTTACCCAGTTTTGCCAACAAATTCGTAAAGCTTTGGTTGCTCAGGTCGATATTTCCGTTACGGCAGGCATGGCCACGTTTTTTGCTGATTTTTCGCTGTGTCTGGCGCAATTACAGGCGAGCCTGCGTGAGAGCCTGACCCTGCGCCAGCAAAATGAGTCTGCGGTGAATGCGTTGAATGAACAATTACAGCATCGCATTACGACGGCGGCATGGCTTTTTGAAGATTCCCGCTTGCTGCGCGACGATATCAACACCCTTTTTGCAACTGAGCACACATGACTAACGTGTTACTGGAAGGCCCCGGGCGGACGCTGGAGTGTGTCTACCCGAAGTTTATGGTCGATCTGGTTCAAGGAGATGAAACCAAACGTTCCGGCGGTTTTCTGCAACAGCAGCAGCGGCTGCGTGCGCGCCTGACGCAGGAGGTGCTATCCCAGACGCAACTGCGGGCGTGGGTGATGGCGGGAGTGTCCAGCGAGCATCTGGTGATGCGTCTGAAGCTGGTGGAGAAGTTGGCGGGCATGATCGACCCGGGCCATCTGGCGCTGGTGCGCATCGCCGAACGGCTAATGTTTTTGCAACAGACCGAACATCCGCGGGGGCTGTCCACCCCCGGTCTCATACAGCAGATAAATTCGCTTACGGACTGGTTCACTCAACGCGGCGCGTATAAAGAGAAGGCATTGACGCAACGCGGCCTGACGGTTCAGGCGGGCGAACACAGCGAGCAAATTTTTACCCGGTGGCGGGCTGGGGCGTATGACGGCTGGTCGTTACCCGGACGCTGTTTTGTCGCGCTGGAAGAACTGCGCTGGGGAGCTTTTGGTGACGCCTGCCGATTAGCGAATGCCGATGTGGTCTCAATGCTTAAAGACAATCTGCGCATCATGGCTGCTCAGACGCTGGCAGACAGCGTGAATGCGGCGCCCGCTACGCGTCATTATTATCATCATTGGCTCAGCGCGCCGACGGTTGGCGGCTCGGGCGAGCACAACGATATGTTGAGTTGGTTAGGCGACTGGTGTGATGCGCAGCGCCATCCGGTGAGCTGGTCGGTGACGCAGCGATGGCAGAATGTGGCGTTGGGAATGCCGCGATTGTGTTCGGCGAAACGGCTGGCTGATGCGATGGTTGAGGAGATTTTTGCACCGTCCCCACTCATCAATTGAGCAGGGGCGGTCAGTGGGGCTAAGGCAGAGTTAGTGGTGCAGAGAGTCTGCCGGGGTAGCCGCCGTCTCGTTGGCGACCAGGTTTTTATTAAAGCGTTTGGCATACAGCGCGGTGATAATTGGCACCAAAATGGCGGTGACAATCACGCTGGCGGCGACCAGCGCTGTGGCGGAGGCGGCAACCGGTTCAAATGCCGGGTTAATCTGGGCGATAATCACCGGGTTTGCCACCGCAGCGCCTGCCGCAGAAGAGGCTGCCACACCTGCCGTACCGTTCCCGCCACCGATAACGCGGTCAGCAATAATCAGCGGGATACCGGTGATAACGATAACCGCGACGCCCAGCAGAATACCCAACAGACCGGTATCAACGATGACGCTCAGGTTAATGGTGTTGCCCAGCGCAAAGCCGAAGAACGGGATCAGCACCGGCGTGGCTTTGCTGAAGAAAGAACGCAGATCGTGATCCAGATTACCCAGCGTAAAGCCAATCAGGAACGGTAATACCGCGCCGATAAAATGGTGTGGCTCGAAGGAGGCCAGGCCCGCTGAACCAAGGATCACCATCGTCATCAACGGACCGGATTCCAGAGACATCAACACAAATGCGCCGGACTCTTCTTTCGTTCCGTACTGGTTCATCAGGCTGGCGTACAGACCACCGTTGGTCATATCCATCGCGGAAACAATTGCCAGTACCGAAAGTCCCGCAAAGAACCCGGTTTGAATACCGGTATCAGGAATAAATGACGCGACTATCATTGCCACTACCCACGCCACGGCTATTTTGGTGATAACCAGCGTACCGGACTTCCGTAATACTGTACCGGTTGCCCGTAAATCAATAGATGCGCCAATACAAAAAAACCACACCGCCAGAATAGGCACCGTTCCGCTGATCATACCTTTGGTAAACGAACCGAAATACGCGCCAGTATCGGGAGCCAAGGTATTTAACACTGCGCCTAATAACAGGGGAATCAACATCATTCCGCCGGGGATGCGTTCAATCGTGGCTTTAATTTTCATAAACGTCCTCATATCTTGTCGCAGGCACTATATGCGCAAGGAGTTAAGAATTAATAAATTCAAATGGTTACTAAAATTTCTTAACAAAGGTAATCGCTATCTCTTTGTTTTATAGAATCTAACGCGGCATACGTTGAGCATGTTGCTGCTCCCAGGGATATTGCGTCTGGAATTAGTTTGCATTCATGGGAACGTTGATTCAATCAAAATAAAACGATGTTTTAGTTATCTTCATCACATATTCCGCGCAAAAGTTCTCAAGCGCTGTGATTATTAAAAAAGCTGTGATCTTTTTGTGAAGGGATTAGGTGATTTTTTTGCTAGCAGAATAATAGTGACCGCTGTGATTGTTGGCGCAATAAAGCGATTTATTCTTGTATTTAATTGTCAGTAAATCGCAAGCATGACATGTAAAAAAGCTGACTCAGAATGACCTTATTTACGCAGGTTGACGAAATGAAATACCATGTGTGAAGTTGATCACAAATTTAAACACTGTTAGGGTAAAGAGGTCATTAACCGCCCAATCAGGCGTCAACAGGTTCGGTTGTACTGCTCGTTTCCAGCCAGTGTAAGTAAACCTGCTACGCTTGTTACAGGGATTGCGTCTGTGCATTCCCCGCTCGGCGATGACCTTAGCGCATGTTGCGTTAGGAGCGTCGAACTGTGCGCGACAGGGCTAAGTCTAAGAGGACTGGTATGCTAAAAAGGAAAAAAATAAAACCCATTACGCTGCGCGATGTCACCATCATTGATGACGGAAAATTGCGAAAAGCCATTACCGCGGCGTCGTTAGGTAATGCGATGGAGTGGTTTGATTTTGGTGTTTATGGGTTTGTTGCTTACGCATTAGGTAAAGTGTTCTTCCCGGGGGCTGACCCCAGCGTGCAGATGGTTGCCGCGCTCGCCACCTTCTCTGTTCCCTTTCTGATTCGACCGCTTGGCGGATTGTTCTTCGGTATGCTCGGCGATAAATACGGTCGTCAGAAGATCCTCGCTATCACCATTGTGATTATGTCGATCAGTACCTTCTGTATCGGTCTTATTCCCTCGTATGCCACGATTGGTATCTGGGCGCCGATTCTGCTGTTGCTGTGTAAGATGGCACAGGGATTCTCGGTCGGCGGAGAGTACACCGGGGCGTCGATTTTTGTCGCGGAATATTCGCCTGACCGTAAGCGTGGATTTATGGGTAGCTGGCTGGACTTCGGTTCGATCGCCGGGTTTGTGCTGGGCGCGGGCGTGGTGGTTCTGATTTCAACCATTGTCGGCGAGGCAAATTTCCTTGAGTGGGGCTGGCGTATTCCGTTCTTCCTGGCGCTGCCGTTAGGGCTGATTGGTCTGTATCTGCGTCATGCGCTGGAAGAGACGCCGGCGTTCCAGCAGCACGTTGATAAACTGGAACAGGGCGACCGCGAGGGCCTGCAGGAAGGTCCGAAGGTTTCGTTTAAAGAGATTGCGACCAAACACTGGCGTAGCCTGCTGGCGTGTATCGGTCTGGTGATTGCCACCAACGTTACCTATTACATGCTGCTCACCTATATGCCGAGCTATCTGTCGCATAACCTGCATTACTCTGAAGACCACGGCGTGTTGATTATTATCGCCATCATGATTGGTATGCTGTTTGTGCAGCCGGTGATGGGTCTGCTCAGTGACCGCTTCGGTCGTCGCCCGTTTGTGATTATGGGCAGTATTGCGCTGTTTGTGCTGGCCATTCCGGCATTTATCCTGATTAACAGTAATGTCATCGGCCTGATTTTTGCCGGGCTGCTGATGCTGGCGGTGATCCTCAACTGCTTTACCGGGGTGATGGCGTCAACGTTACCGGCGATGTTCCCGACGCATATTCGTTATAGCGCGTTGGCGGCGGCATTTAATATCTCGGTCCTGGTTGCGGGTCTGACGCCGACCCTGGCTGCCTGGCTGGTGGAAAGTTCGCAGAATCTGATGATGCCTGCTTACTACCTGATGGTGATTGCGGTGGTTGGTTTAATTACCGGTATCACCATGAAAGAGACCGCAAATAAGCCACTGAAAGGGGCGACGCCTGCCGCTTCGGATATTCAGGAAGCGAAAGAGATCCTTGGTGAGCACTACGATAACATCGAGCATAAAATCGAAGATATCGATCAGGAAATTGCGGAATTGCAGCTTAAGCGTTCGCGTCTGGTGCAGCAGCATCCGCGTATTGATGAGTAATCAGCTTTCAGGCCTGCGGGTAGCGTTGTACTCAGTAGGCCGGATAAGGCGCCAACTGCCATCCGGCGCATTATGTTGATCTATCACAGCGACTTAAGGTTGGCTTAATATCCTTCAGGCAAACTCTCCTCCATAGTTTCGGAGGAGAGTGTCATGAAAACCCGCATTTATGAAAGTTTAACTGCCCTGTGTAGCGTGCTGATCGTCAGCAGCTTTTTGTACGTATGGGTGAGTTCTTACTGAGCTTTCGCTAATTCCACCCAGGCGCGAGTGCCGCTCGTTCCCTGACGATTCTGCAAATAGAAATGCCCGTGATGTAGCTGGGTGATCCGACTGACAATGCTCAGCCCCAGCCCAATGCCGCCAAAACGGCTGTCCATCCGTACAAACGCTTTGCTTAACTCCCCGCATTTACTTTCATCAATGCCTGGACCTTCATCTTCGACGGCCATGACGGCATCATGTTCGGTATTCAGGCCGATCGTAATAGTAGTGCCTTCCGGGCTGTAACGGTGGGCGTTCTCTACCAGATTGCGCAGCAGCATGCGTAACAGCGTTGCGTCGCCACGTACGACAACGTCCGCCGCGCTTTGCGGGAGGAGCAGCGTCTGCTGGCGCTGGTCCAGCATGGTGCTGAGTTCGTCATAGGAGGGCAGAATCACGTCCTCCAGCAGTTTGACATGTTGGTAGCTTCCGGCCGAAAACGACTGCCCGACGCGGGCGAGTTGCAGCAGTTGCGACACGCTGTCCATCATTTGGTCAAGGCGGGCAATTAACGGCGAAACGTCGACTTTATGGGTTTTGGATAATAATTCCAGATGCAGGCGAACGCCTGACAGCGGCGTGCGCAGTTCGTGGGCGACATCGGCGGTAAATAAGCGTTCGTTTTCGATAGTGGTGGTCAGCCGCGTCACCAGCTCGTTGAGCGCTGAGACGACCGCCTGTATCTCAACGGTTGAACTGTGAATTTCAATGGGGGCCAGGTTATCGGCTGCCCGCGCTTCTAACTCTTTTTGCAGATCCGCCAGCGGGCGAGTAATACGTCGCACAGCCTGGTAGCAAATCAGCAGCGTCAGGCTGACCATAAAGATGCCGGGGACGATCAGGCTGGCGATGGCCTCGCGGATCTCATGCATGATGTGGCGATCGTTGTTACGGTTATCGCGCAGCGCCTGCTCGAATAACTGTATTTGCTCAGTACTTTCGTGCCACAACCAGAAGGTGCTAATGAGTTGAAAGACCAACAGAATTAGACCTATCGTCAGTATTAACCGTTGGCGAAGAGGGAGCGGTCGTTTTAGATATTGCAGCAGCTTCACTTAGCTTTCCTCAGTGGCGACCAGCATATAGCCAAATCCCCTGACCGTGCGGATACGTGATTTCCCCACTTTATCGCGCAGATTATGGATGTGGACTTCCAGCGTATTGGTCGACGGTTCGTTATCCCAACTGTAGATGTCGTTATACAGAATTTCCCGGTGAACCGGACTGCCAGCCTTGAGCATCAGGCGCGACAGGAGCGCGTATTCTTTCGGCGTTAAGATAATCTCTTGCCCGTCCATCCACACCTGGCGACGACCGATATTCAGCGTCAGGTTACTGACAATTAACTCACTTTCACCCTGATTGTTATGACGACGCAGCAGCGCCCGGATGCGGGCGTGCAGTTCTTCCAGCGCGAACGGTTTGACCAGATAGTCATCTGCACCCACGTCCAGCCCGCTGACCCGGTCTTTCACCGTATCGCGGGCGGTGAGGATAAGCACAGGTACGGTGTATTTTTTCTGCCTGATCCGGTTCAGGAAGTGCAGACCGTCTTCATCCGGTAAGCCGAGATCCAGAACCACCAGACTGTAATGTCCGGTCTCCAGGCATTGTTCCGCTGCCCGGGCGGTTGATACGCCGTCGCAGGCATAGCCTTCTGTTTGCGCGGCGAGTATCAGTCCCTGTAATAACAACGTATCGTCTTCAACAATCAGAATTTTCATTCGCTTAGCCTCCCCGGCAGGGTTGCAGAATATCATCTGCCGCCTGATATTTCTGTGTTTGCACGCCCGTTAATCCCAGCAGAGTCGAGAACAGATTATCCTGTGAGAAATCTTCTGAGCTTGCCCGTTTTTGCAAACATGTCTGAGAGACCTGATAGCGTTGCTGATAATCTTCTGAGAGCCACAGCAGCATCGGCACATGTTTTTGCGTATCTGGCGCAATCGAATACGGCAGACCGTGCAAATAGACGCCATTTTCCCCTAAGGATTCACCGTGATCGGAAAGATAGACCAGGCTGGTGGTGAAATTATCCTGATGCTCTTTCAGTATATTGATTGCTTTATCAACAATATAGTCAACATAAAGAATCGTGTTGTCGTATGTATTGACCAACTGTTGCTGGGAACAGGTCTGGATCTCGTTGGTGTCGCAGGTTGGCGTAAATTTCTTGAACTGCGCAGGATAGCGGTTGTAATAGGTCGGACCGTGGCTGCCGATGGTGTGCAGCACAATCACGCCGTCGCCTTGCAGATTATTTATGTACTCTTCCAGCCCGTGGAACAGGACGTCATCATAGCATTCACCATCAATACACTGTCCCGGCAGGTTCAGCTTAGTCATATTCTGGTGCGGCACCCGATCGCAGGCTCCTTTACATCCACCGTCGTTATCATTCCACAGCACGTTAATTCCCGCCCGCTGGATGATGTCGAGTACGCCTTCCTGATGCTGCGCCAGTTCTTCATCATAGTGCGCGCGCGGCATATCGGAGAACATGCAGGGTACAGATACCGCCGTGGCCGTACCGCAGGACGTCGTGCGCGGGAAATAGACCACATTATCTTTTTCCAGTAGCGGGTTGGTCTGGCGCGCATACCCGGACAGGGAGAAATTGTCGCCGCGGGAGGTCTCGCCGAGAACCACAATCGTCAGGTTTTTACGCTTTTCTTTTACCATCAATGGATTGCGATGCGCATCTTCGCCAATGCGTACCAACGGCAGGTGGGCCAGCCTCTGGTGCGAATACCATGATGACGTCGCCACAATGCTGTTGGATGGGCTGAGGGATTTCACCAGTTCTTTGTTGTTGCGAAACAGTGAGGCGTAATCTTTATAGAAGAACGCGGCGACCAACACGATCAGCAACGCGGAGATCAGAATGTTCGCGCCACGGAACAACACGCTGCGCAGCACTGGAGTAATAGGCTTGATACTTATCCAGCAGGCAATGAGCGCGGCCAGAATACCGCTCACCCCGAGCGTAATTACCATTCGCGGTGTCATCAGGGCGAAGGTTTCGGCGGGCGTGGTGTCCATCATATTGGCGATCATCGAGCGGTCGATGATGATGCCGTAGGTCATGATGAAATATTGAGCCGATGCGCCAACCAGAATGAAAACGCACGCCACCAGACGGTTAAGCCACAGGAATGAGGCCAGCGTCAGCACGATGTTCATAACGCTGAAAGCGACAACCGGCATTGATAAAAACACCAACACGTTGCGCACAGAATCCAGGGGCAGGTCTTTCAGCACTTGTTTATAGAACGCAATGTTCAGAAAAGTCGCAAGATAAAATGAGAGCAGCAGAAGCCAGCTGATTAACCCGAGAGTGGGCCTTTTAAACAGGTGCTTTAACATTAAGGGGGATTCCATCGACTAAGTGGTGTAGATCCTCTCAAAGTAAAATTAAGCCAACCTTAAGTTCTTAAGATTGGCTTTTTGCAGGATGGCGGCTATTCACCAGTGCCGCTTGCGTTAACTATTTTTTACCGGGGCATCTAATGGATAGGGGTTTTTATGGATCCGGTTGTAGTTAAGTGCGTACAGCGCGGTAATAATCATCAGCGTGACGAACGACCACATCACCTCTTTGGCGCCAGAACCGATCACTGCCCAGATGCAGTAGACAAAGGCGATAAAGGTCACCGCCAGATACAGCGGGCGCGCTTTGCCGAAGTGACCATGACCGAGCAGCAGCAGCGCAGCGCAGGTGTACAGATATGGCACCAGCGTGAAGATGACCGAAACCGAAGAGACCAGACCAAACTCTTTTGCGGCGTTCGGCGACATGCTGCTGAACTGGAAAATGGTCATCAGGATACCGACGATAATTAACCCGGCCACCGGGGTACCGGCTTTGTTAACGCGGGCAAAAATCGGCGGGAACAAACCGTCATCGGCCGCCGCTTTGGCGGTTTGTCCGGCCAGCAGCGTCCATCCGCCTAGTGAACCAAGACATCCGGCAGCGGCGCAGAAGGAGACGATCGCGCCAGCGGTGTCGCCCAGCGCCATTCTTGCGGCATCACCGAACGGCGAGGCCGAAACACGCAGCGCAGCGTTAGGGATCATCCCCATAATCGCCGTTGTGGAGAGCACGTAGCAAACGGCGGCAATCAGCACCCCGCCAATGGTGGCGATAGGCACGTTACGTTTGGGGTTTTTAACCACGCCTGCCGCGACGGAGGCACTTTCCACCCCGATAAATGACCATAAGGTCACGTTCAGGGTGCTTTGAATTGCGCCGAAGGTATTCATACCGCTGACGTTCCAGGCCGCCATATAGGTTTCACCGCGGAACCAGAACCAGCCGAAGACGGCAATCCCAACAATCGGCACCAGCGCCAGCACCGTTGCGACGGCCTGTACACGGGTGATCATTTTCGGGCCGACAATGTTCAGCAATACGAAGATCCACAGCACCACGACACAGGTCAGCGTCAGGACCAGCGGATCTTTTAAGATGGGGAAAAAGTAGCTCAGGTAACCGACGCCAATGACCACCATGGCGATGTTACCAATCCAGCAGGCCAGCCAGTACAGGACGTTAGTCTGGTAGCCTAAAAAAGGACCGAAACAGCGGCGGGCATAAGCATAAGAACCACCGGGACTGGAGTCTAAGGACGACATTTTTGCGTACACCATCGACAGTGCCAGAGCACCGATAATCGTGACCAACCATCCGTAGATTGCAATCCCGCCAGTTGACGCAAGGTTTGCGGGTAGCAGGAATACACCGGAACCCATAATATTCCCCGACACCATAAGGGTGACGGGGATTAAGCCCACTTTGTGAGCATCAGCATCCGTCGACATATTTTTTAACTCCTGATAAGGATAAATGACGGACTTATCATACCTCTTCAAAAGACTATTTTATGATGACGGAGCTGGGGTATCGCTAATGCTGATATTATTATGGCTTATCGCTAACTGATTAAAACTCAGGCAGCGGATGGCTCCCGATGTTGACTAACATAATGCAGTGGCGTCATCCCATAGAACTCTTTGAATACGGAAATAAAGTATGAGGTACTGTTATATCCGCACAGTTGAGAGACCTGGGAAATGTTTTTCTCGTCCATCAGGAGTTGATTGACGGCATAACGCATGCGACATGTGGTAATTATTTGGCTGTAACTTGTATTTTCGCTTTTGAGTTTCTTCTTTAACAAGCTGGGACTCAGGCATAAGCAACTGGCGACCATGCTTAAATTCCAGTCTTTGTGTATGTCGCTTTCAATAATGTGATAAACGCTGTCGCTGATACGACTACGCAGCATATGCATGAGTAAAGAGATAAATTTTTTGCTGTCAAGGAAGCGTGACAACACCGTGAACAGTAGTGAGCGTGTGCGCTCTCTTTCACCTTCGTCTACTGTTTCCATTACGCTATGTTGGGCGGCCACCCGGAAGACATCCGGCGTCAGACAGGTAGCGGTGATCACTGGGTTAGCACTCCGCTGCCAGAATGGGATCTGTGAAAGGTCCTTATTTAAAAAACGCAGATAGTCTTTAATGATATCGCGGCTGATATGTACGACCAGTGCGTTATTAAGTGATGAGAAGTCGATAATATTATTATCACATGCCACCAATGCCATATGATTAGCTTTTAAACTGATGGCTTCTTTACCGTTAATCCTTAACCAAACATCCTTCTCCGTTAATACGACAACACACGCTTCTTTGCTGCAAAGTCTCATACCCAAACTCCAGGAATATGACATAAACTACCGTAACTTACCATTGGGCAAGAAATAACCGGCAAATGAAATTGTGTGATGAATCAAGACAGGCGATAAAATAGCGATATTTAGATTAATTACAATATCTGTAGGGATTATTGCCGTGTACATAAAATTTTACGCAAGTGGCAACGTGCAATTTTCGTATAAAAAAAGCGCGGGGTGGTCCCGCGCAAAAAGGTATGACAATGTTATTGTTTTGCAGCAATACTCAGGAATTACTCAAGCATGACATGTCATCCTTCAAATCGGACTATCTCAAAAAGACATTATGCTTTCACGCACATGACGTGATACACACCGTCAATAATTTCCGTTCCTTCGGTTTCATGTTCAAATCCAGGGAAATGGTGGTCCCAGGACTGCAACGAACGTAGATAACTAATCTGCGGGCTATTAGCGTCGCCAAAGTTTTCACCGGACAACAGCATCGGAATTCCTGGTGGGTAAGGAATCACAGAGTTCGCTGCTATACGGCCCTGCAGATTTTCAATGGCCACCATCTCAACGTTATCGCTGACTATCGCGTTATAGGCTTCACGCGGTGTAATTTCAGCAACAGGCAGGCCGGAGTAGGCTGCATTGAGACGACTACCAGGGTTGTTCTCTTTCAGCCAGGCAAACATGGTGTCGCCAAGATCGTGAATGCCCATGTTTGCGTAAGTGTCTGGATATTCCTCAACCAGTTCAGGCATTACCTGTGCCAGCGGAGTATTCGCATCGTAGTGATGTTTGAAAGAGCACAACGTGTTGATCAGTGTGCCCCATTTCCCACGGGTAATCCCCATTGAGAACAGGAACATAATCTGGAAGTCGGTGGTACGCGTCGGCACGATACCGTGACGGCCAAGCCAGGCGGTGACCAGAGCTGCAGGAACACCTGTCTCTTCCAGTTCGCCATCGTCGCCCATACCCGGTGCCAGAATGCTGACTTTAATCGGGTCCAGCATGCTCCAGTTATCCGGCAGATCTTTAAACCCGTGCCAGGATTCGCCCGGACGCATTACCCAGCAGTTCTGGTCAGTGGTCAGGAGTTGGGTTGGCGCATCGGCAAAGTCATAGGTTTTGCCGGTCTGCGGATCGGTTACCACTTCTTTGTTCCACGGTTTGAAGAACCAGTCGCCTTCGGCGGTGAATTCTTTGTACAGCCGCGCCATGGCCTGACGGAAATCGACTGCTTCGTCAATCACTTCCTGGGTGAGCGACAGGCCGCTGTTACCATCCATCATGGAAACCGCCACATCGTTTGATGCGCAGATGGCATACAGCGGAGAGGTGGTGGCGTGCATCATGTACGCCTGGTTAAAGCGGGAGAAGTTCACGGCCCCACGACCTTCACGGACGTGAATATAAGATGCTTGGGAGAGCGCATTCAGCAGTTTGTGAGTCGAGTGGGTGGCAAAAACGGTAGGACCGTTATGATCGCCCGGCGCGCCACGCATGGCGTAGTGGTCGGCATAAATTGGGTTAAAGCGGGCATAGCCGTACCAGGCCTCATCGAAGTGGATACGATCGCTGGTTTGCGCGAGCAGGTCCTGCGCCTCTTTTGCGTTGTAGCAAACGCCGTCATAGGTACAGTTAGTCACGACGCTGTATGACGGTTTTTGTCCGGCTTTGCCTTTTGTCAGTGGGCTTTCATTGATTTTTTTCTGCAATGTTTCAGGCTGCATTTCCTGCGGGTAGATAGGCCCGATGATGCCGTAGCGGTTGCGGCTAGGCACCATGTATACCGGTTTTGCCCCGGTAAGGATCAGCCCCTGTTCAATCGATTTATGGCAGTTGCGATCCAGCACCACGACGTCGTTGTCGGTCATACAGGCTTGCATGATGGTGCGGTTAGAGCCGGAAGTCCCGACCACCACGGACCAGGAGCGGTCAGCGCCAAACACCCGGGCGGCATATTTTTCGCTCTCGCCAAATGCGCCAGTATGATCCAGCAGTGAACCCAGGGAGGTGCGTTCGATACCCATGTCGGTACGGAATAAGTTTTCGCCGTAGTAGTCATGATAGAAACGACCGGCTGGGGTTTTGGTAAAACCGACGCCGCCCTGGTGGCCAGGCGCCGCCCAGGAATATTCATGGATGTCGCCGTATTTCATCAGTGCGCTGAACAGCGGCGGCAGAAGCTGCTGGCGGTAACGAGTCATCGCCGCCATGGCGCGCCCGGCGATAAAGTCTGCGGTATCTTCCAGAATCCAGGCGAATTCATCGACAAGCTCCAGCAGGTCGCGATCCAACGATGCGGTGGCTTTTTCGCGATCGCCCAGCAGGAAAACGGGAACGTTTTGCTGGCGCTCGTGGAGCTTGCCGATCAATTGCCTGACATTCAGGTGCTCATCTTGTTGTTCCATTTGATAGCTGAACATCAGGCAATCAATGGCTTCATTTGCGGCGAGGATGGCGTAACCATCGTCGAATGAGGTGGACTTAATGACGGTAACATTCTGGCGGCTTAATGCGTCAGCCAGACGTTCGACAGCGCTACCGACCCAGGTGTCCTGATGCAGAAACTCACTTTCAACAATTAATACTTTCATCATCTTTTACCCGGTTGTGGAAAGGTTGCAATTTATGGATTGCAGACACACCGTATGAATGTGACGCAGGCAAGTATTATCCTGAGAAAATGGGCTGTAAAGCGGGTGAAAAATAGTCTATTTTGTATTTTATATGTTTTTAAACAATGGGTTATGGTGTGTTGAAGGCGGATTTTAACCGCCGTTTATCGACAGGGGGACTATTTTTTTGGCTGATACTGATATTGCTGAATGGCAAGCATGCAGGCCGGATGTGCATCAGCAACATCCGGTAATGATTTCATTCAGTTGGCGGTGATTAACCCATAATGGCGCAGTTGCTTGCAATGCATTCTCGCCAGTAAAATCACGGTGGTTAAGGCCCCAAGCAGGGCGCAAAACATATCGGATTGGGTATCCCATGGGTCGCCCTGCGTGCCGAGAAAATCATCAGCTCCTTGACCCATTGCCAGCGCCGCCCACCATTCGATCAGCTCATAGGTCGCGCTAATCGCCAACGCCACGCAGCAGACTAAAAATGCCAGCATTTTTCGGCCACTGACAATATTACCGCGCACTAAAATCTCTCGTGCCGTCAGCGCTGGCACCAACCCCTGAAAGAAGTGACCCAACTTGTCATAGGGATTGCGACTAAGATCCAGCCATTCCTGAACCTGAAAACCGACGGGGACTTTGGCATAGGTATACATACCGCCGACCATCAGAATGATGGCGTGAAAGAAAATTAGCGTGTAGAGCAGCGGCGTCAACGGGTAGCGCTTTACGGTAGTCAGCAACAACGGTACGACGATAATGACCGGCGTGACTTCCATCAGCCAGGTGATTTTCTCAGTGGCACAGATGCCGGTGTAGATAAGGATCAGCGCCAGAATCAGCGCGCCAGACTGCAAAATCATGGGGTTCAGTGTGCGGAGCATTATGAATTCACACGTAATGGAAAAGATTACTATTCCCTGTGAGCAGCAAAAATTCAACGCCAGTAAATGGGGGGATTAAGGTGGCCCGGGGGGATCGCTGGACTGACGCCAAAAGTTTAGTGTCAGTCCAGTGCCGGGCCGAATAGGTTACTTCGCGCAGTTAGCGCATTGTTTGCTGACGATTTGCTGGAAGAAATCGTTGCCTTTATCATCGACCAGGATGAACGCCGGGAAATCTTCTACTTCGATTTTCCAGATAGCTTCCATACCCAGCTCCGGGTATTCCACGCATTCCAGATGCTTAATGCTCTGCTGCGCCAGTACCGCTGCCGGTCCGCCGATGCTGCCTAAGTAGAAACCGCCGTGTTTGTGGCAAGCGTCTGTCACCTGCTGGCTACGGTTGCCTTTTGCCAGCATGATCATGCTGCCGCCGTGTGACTGCAACAGGTCAACATAGGAGTCCATACGACCTGCGGTAGTCGGGCCTAAAGAGCCGGACGGATAACCCGCTGGCGTTTTTGCCGGGCCCGCGTAGTAGATCGGATGATCTTTCACGTACTGCGGCAGACCTTCGCCGGACTCAATACGCTCTTTTAGCTTCGCGTGGGCGATGTCACGACCAACAATAATCGTGCCGCTCAGTGACAGGCGGGTAGAAACCGGGTACTGCGAAAGCTGGGCGAGGATCTCTTTCATCGGACGGTTAAGGTCTACCTTAACCACTTCGCCTTCGCCAGCCTGGCGCAGAGATTCGGGAATGTACTGACCTGGATTATGTTCCAGTTTTTCAATCCAGATCCCTTCGCGGTTAATCTTGGCTTTAATGTTACGGTCCGCGGAGCAGGAAACGCCCATACCTACCGGACAGGACGCGCCGTGGCGAGGTAGACGGATCACGCGGATGTCATGTGCGAAGTATTTTCCGCCAAACTGAGCGCCGAGGCCGAGTTTCTGTGCCTCGATCAGCAGTTCCTGTTCCAGTTGCAGATCGCGGAACGCCTGGCCGTGGGCATTGCCTTCAGTCGGCAGCGCATCATAGTAGTGCGTGCTGGCCAGCTTCACCGTTTTAAGGGTGCTTTCCGCTGACGTGCCGCCAATGACGAATGCAATATGGTACGGCGGGCAAGCTGCGGTACCCAGCGTACGCATTTTTTCCACCAGGAAGTTTTTCAGTTTTCCGGGAGTCAGCAGCGCTTTGGTTTCCTGATACAGATAGGTTTTATTGGCTGAGCCACCGCCTTTGGCCACGCACAGGAATTTGTATTCGTCACCGTCCACGCTGTACAGATCGATTTGCGCAGGCAGGTTGGTGCCGGTATTCACTTCTTTGTACATATCCAGCGCCGCGTTTTGCGAGTAGCGCAGGTTATCTTCAATATAGGTATTAAATACGCCTTTGGAGAGCGCGGCTTCATCGCCGCCGCCGGTCCACACGCGCTGGCCTTTTTTACCCATGATAATGGCCGTACCGGTGTCCTGGCAGGTTGGCAATACGCCTTTGGCGGCGATTTCGGAGTTTCTCAGGAACTGCAGCGCCACGTACTTATCGTTTTCGCTGGCTTCGGGATCATGGAGAATTGAGGCGACTTGCTGTTGGTGTTCAGGGCGGAGCATAAAGGAGGCATCGTGGAAGGCTTGCTGAGCCAGTAGCGTAAGTGCTTCAGGGGCTACTTTCAGGATAGTCTCGCCTTCAAACTCGCCGACGCTGACGTGATCGGATGTCAGCAGGTAGTACTCAGTTTTGTCTTCCCCCAGTGGGAAAGCCGCCTGGTAAGTGAATTCAACTTTTGACATTTGCTTCCAGCCTTTTCATTTTTATCAGGAATTTAGAAATTCACTGTGTCTTAAGAGTGGCGTGCCGTACCAACGCGGACGGCACGCGAACTGTGATTACAGGAAACCGTACATTGCGGCGAATATCCAACCAAAGACACAGGATACGCTTACGCCGATCAAGCCAGGCAGAATGAAGCTGTGGTTGATAACGAAGCGGCCGATGTGGGTGGTACCGGAACGGTCAAACTGAATAGCAGCCAGATCGCTCGGGTAGGTCGGCAGAATGTAGTAACCGTAACATGCCGGCGCCGAAGCAACGATGTATGCTGGATCAACCCCGATTGCCAGCGCGACCGGAACAATCGCCGCCAGCGCCGCTGCCTGGGAGTTTACAAACTTGGATACCAGCAGCAGAACAATTGCATAGGCCCACGGATACTCTTTCACCATATTACCCAGCACACCTTCGATTTCTGTCATGTGCGCACCGAACATTGTTTCGGCCATCCAGGCAATACCGTACACCGCCACAATCGCGATCATACCGGAACGGAAGACTTCGTTTTTAGATATTGAAGCGGGATTAGTCTTCGTCAGGATAATAATCAGCGCACCGGTCAGCAGCATGAACATCTGGATAACCAGTACCATGGACAGCGGTTTGCCGCTGAAGGTAGGGCGCAGCTCAGAGAATGCGCCGAGCACAGCAACCACGGCGATAGCGGCGAGGAAGATCCACATGGCCAGCCAGTTGCTTTTCGGCAGTTTTTTGTCCAACAGCGTGGCGGTGTCGCCATAAACATAGTTGTGGTTTTCAGGTACGGAAATAAACTTCTGGAATTCTTCATCTTTATCCAGATCTTTACCACGGAACCAGCTGAAAATACCGATAGCCAGTATACCCAGCAGGGTAGACGGGATGGTGATGCTGAGCAGGTCGAGGAATTCGAGATGTTTACCTTCAAACGTCACATTACCCAGCATGGCGACCAGTGACACCACGGCTACGGAAACCGGGCTGGCGATAATACCCATTTGCGCACCGATAGAACTGGCCGCCATTGGACGTTCCGGGCGAATATTATTCTTAATGGCAACGTCATAAATGATTGGCAGGATGGTGTATACCACGTGGCCTGTACCACAGAGAATCGTCAGGGTGCAGGTAACAAACGGCGCGACGATAGAAACGTATTTTGGGTTACGGCGCAGCAGCTTTTCAGCGATTTGCAGCATAACGTCAAGGCCGCCGGAGGCTTGCAAGGTTGCCGATGCGGCCACCACGGCAATAATAACCAGCATAACGTCTACAGGTGGTTTACCCGGCTGGAGATGGAAAACGAAAACCAGAATGACCAGGCCGATACCGCCTAATAAGCCCAGTGCGATACCGCCCTTTCTGGCACCATAAAACAAACATATTAATATTATGAGAAGTTGTATACTAAATAACATTTTATTTACCCTCGCGAAAAACCCAGTCAATTTTTTGAAAAATGGATCTGTGGCACATTCTTTTTTGCCAGAATAAGCATCAAAAAATGGTCAGTATTCGATATGTCCGTATTTGCGATTAATGTTCAAATGTCTTGCTAGAATGTTTTTTTAAAGTTATGGCGATATTTAGTTTTTTTCTGTGGCGTTGAACAGAGGAGAAAATCCTCAGGCGATGGGAAGCAGAACTGGGCATAGAGAGCTGCGGTTGACGCTGTAATTTATCTGTTTTGCGTTTTCCGCTATGACATGAACCACGGACAGAATGAGTGAGTGGGTTATTTGTGTGATCACGGTCACGCCATTTCATTATGTAATGAGATCGGCGTACGGATACTTTTATTTGCTCACAAAAATGTACGGTGTCCATGGTACGTAGCATGGTCTCCATTGCTACCAGTCCAGATTTTGTATCTCTGGTTAATTTCAGACTAATCCTTTATGGGTAAAAATACACACTCTGCGAGTCAGATAATACTTAATTAACTTTTGTTAGCGATTTTGAAATTAAAAACAGTGTGATGTTTATCAATATTGAAATATAGCTTTTGACATGCTGTGTACAAATATATTTGATCTAACGCAAATTGATAATGCTTCTGCTTCAGCCAGTAAAATAGGGATTTTTCATTATTTTAATAATTGTTACTTTCAAATAACAAATAATCCCAAAATGTATTTATTGGCAATATTGTTTAAGCAATGAGTATTGCTCTGCCTGAACGCGGTAACGATAAACAGGTCTACCGGTCACGCCATAGTGGATGCTGGTAAATAAGATGTGACAATTAACCAGCCAGATAAGGTATTTACGGCAAGAGACGCGGGAGATATTGACCTCATTGGCCAGCTCATCCGTAGAGAACTCCTGATCCTGGTGCTCATCAATCCACTGGCACAGCGTACGTAATGTTTGTGGCGTTAGCCCTTTGGGTAAGCGGCGTACTTCCTGTTCATTGGAGGAGCTGCCGTGAATAAGTTGGTCAAGCTCAGACTGTTCATAGTACTGATGCTTTTCCATCTCTGTTTTCTTATGTAGCCAGCCGGTTAGCGCCTCTTCAAAACGGGAAGCCTGGAAAGGTTTGATCAGGTAGTCAACGACACCATAGTGCAGAGAGTCTTTGATGGTGGTCGCGTCAGCGGCGGAAGAGATGACAATAACATCACACTTGCAGCCTTTGCTGTGCAGAACGGGCAGCAGATCCAGACCGTTTTCTTTTTGCATGTAAATATCCAGCAAAATCAAATCGATATGATGACCGCTATGAAAGATGATCTCTTTGGCTTTCTCCAGCGTAGAGGCTGTTCCGCAGCAATGAAAACCGGAGAGTTGCGCGACATAACGACGATTTAATTCCGCTACCATTGCATCGTCATCGACAATTAAGACATTGATCATCTGCTGGCCCTCTCACCATTCCACGGTAACTGTACAAAAAATTGGGTGAAGACCCCAGGTTCAGACTCGACGGAAATATTGCCGCCAACACTTTCAACCTGCTGTTTCACAAGTGCTAAACCGACGCCTCGTTCGGTTCCTTTTGACGAGACGCCCTTCTCAAAGATGTGCTCAATGTGTTCAGGGGCGATCCCTGGACCATCGTCATTCACTTCGCAATGCAACCAGCCGTGTCGATAGTGCAAGGATACGCTGATCTCGCCACCGGGTTCTTGACCTAGCGCCTCCAGGGCGTTTTCAATCAAATTCCCCAAAACGGTAATCAGCACCGCTACCTGATCTTCATTGCTGTTTTCCGGCAATTGGCTTTCATTGCTAATGACCAGACTATGACCTAAATCAGATGTGCGATTAATCTTACTGAGTAAAAATCCAGCGATCACCGGAGATTTTATTTTTCCTAACAGTGAGCCAATCTCTTCCTGATAATTGTTCGCGGTCTTCAGGATGTAATTTTCAAGCTGCTTATAACTTTTCAGGTGCAATAATCCCAGAATCACGTGCAATTTGTTCATGAATTCGTGGGATCGTTCACGAAGTGCGTCGGCATAGTTAACCATACCGTCCAGGCGTTGCATCAGTTTCCGAACTTCAGTTTTATCGCGGAACGTTGAAATGGCCCCGATGATTTTTCCGTTGCTGAGTACCGGAACAGTATTAATTAAGAGTAGCCGATCTTTCACCGTGATCTCTTCATCGCGGCGTGGCGTTCCATCGCGTAGTACTTGCGAAAAATCGACCACCTGTGACCACGCGTGGCTGAGCGTTGAGAGCTGGGCATCATCTTGGGATTTGTGGTAATCAAGCAACTCCTGCGCCGCCTGGTTTATCAGCGTGACTTCACCACACTCATCAACGGCAATGACACCTTCCTTTATAGAGTGCAGCATCGCCTGGCGTTGTTCGAACAGATTGGAGATTTCATAAGGCTCCAGGCCAAACAGAATGCGCTTAAGGACTTTGACGAATACCCATGTGCCGAGTAACCCAACCAGAACGCCAAACAAGATGGACCAGAAGATACTGCCGCGACTGTTATTGATCTGCTCAGTCACTCTGCTTAGCTCAAGGCCGATCGCCACCACGCCAATCTGTCGGTGATGCTCATCATAGATAGGGGTAAACACGCGCAGAGCTTTAGCCAGAAAGCCGCGATTAATGGCAACATTCTCTTTGCCCTGCAGAGCCAGCAAAATGTCATCGCCTTTAAATGGCTGACCGATTCGCTGCGCTTCGGGATGGGAGTAACGAATGCTTTGCATATCGGTGACGACGATGAACAAAAAATCGTTGCTCTTATTCACCGCCTGGGCAATCGCCTGAATGCCGCTTTCCTCAGGTTTTTTCATTAACCCTTGGCGGATCTCCGGCGAGTTTGCCAGCGTCCGCGCGACCGCAAGCGCTTTATCCGCTAATGCATCGCGTGTCATGTTGCTGATTTGCGAAAAGTAAATCAGATGAACAACAAGCAGCACTGAGAAGAGTACTGCACTGACCATGAGGATCACGGTAGTGCCGAGCTTCATTGGGCGTTTGCGTATAGCAGTACGTTGCAGAGAGTGTCTCATCACGGTCCTGGAATCACGGTTTGTGCGGGTATTATCGCCCGACGGCATGCGTAATTCAAAGGTGGTAAGGAATGTGGGCTTAGGCTGCCAATACTTCTTCTATATATAGAGCGTTCAGTGCCGGTTCTCTCCTCTTTTCAGTAATGCGTACCGGTAGTTTTTTGACGATTGTGGATAACTCTGTGCGTAAAGGGGTATAAGGCGGGGTTTTGCTGTGGAATGCAGCAGTCAGTCATTTTTCTGTCATTTAGGGGTTGCGGGCTGAAGGAAACTCCCTATAATGCGCCTCCATCGACACGGCGGATGTGAATCACTTCACACAAACAGCCCGGTCGGTTGAAGAGAAAAACCTGAAAATGAGGGTTGACTCTGAAAGAGGAAAGCGTAATATACGCCACCTCGCGACAGAGCGCTAAAGCGCGTCGCAACTGCTCTTTAACAATTTATCAGACAATCTGTGTGGGCACTCGAAGATACGGATTCTTAACGTCGCAAGACGAAAAATGAATACCAAGTCTCTGAGTGAACACGTAATTCATTACGAAGTTTAATTCACGAGCATC